>JBBQOT010000155.1:0-6745 GCA_038331165.1 Acetobacterales bacterium | reverse complement strand
GGGCGAAGCACAACCCGTTTTGCGCCCCCCCCCGGCCAACCTGCATGAATACGGCCCGCGCCAAAAAGGTTGAGCTTCGCCCGACCCCCGCGCAAACTTCGCAGCATCGCAACATCCCGCGCGCAAGGTCCCGCCATGCCCCCCATCCGCATCAACGGCAAACGCCTGTGGTCCGACCTCATGGCCTCCGGCTCCATCGCCGCCCTGCCCCATGGCGGCCTCGACCGCATGAGCCTGACCGACGGCGACCGCGACGCCCGCAACCTGTTCGCCTTCTGGTGCAGCGAAGCCGGCCTGCCGGTCACCACCGACGCCATGGGCAACATGTTCGCCCGCCGCGAAGGCACCGACCCCAGCCTCGCCCCGGTCATGCTCGGCAGCCACCTCGACACCCAGTCCCCAGGTGGAAAATTCGACGGCCCGCTCGGCGTGCTCGGCGCCCTCGAAACCGTCCGCAGCATCGCCGAAGCCGGCATCACCACCCGCCGCGCCTTGGAAGTCGTCAACTGGACCAACGAGGAAGGTGCGCGCTTCTCCCCCGGCCTCATGGGCTCCGCAGTCTTCGCCGGCACCCTACCGCTGGCCGACGCCCACGCCGCCACCGACCGCCAGGGGCTGCGCTTCGGCGATGAACTCCGCCGCATCCGCTACCTCGGCGACCACGCCGTCGGTGGCCGTGCCGTCGATGCCTATTTCGAACTGCACATCGAACAAGGCCCGCTGCTGGAGGAAGCCGGCATCACCATCGGCGCCGTCACCCACAGCCACTATTCCGTCTTCGCCGACATCGAGGTGCTGGGCGAAAACGCCCACATCCAGTCCATGCCCATGCACCGCCGCCGCAACGCCCTGGTCGGCGCCGCCAGGCTGATCGCCGAAATCGACCGCATCGGCCTGGCCTACGCCCCCGCCGGCTCGGCCAGCGCCGTGGTGATCGATTGCTGGCCCAACAACCGCATCAACATCCCCCATCGCGCGACCTTCAGCTACGGCATCATGCACCCCGACGCCGACGGCGCCGCCGCCATGGCCGCCGAAGTGGAAGCCGCCGAAGCCCGCATCGCCGCCGAAACCGGCCTGGCCATCAACGCCCTGGTGCGCCGCCAACGCGCCCCCGTGCATTTCCACGAAGACGCCATCCAACTCACCGAACAAGCCGCCGCCGCCCTGGGCTACTCCTGCACCCGTATGCGCACCCGCCCCGGCCACGATGCGTTCAACATGATCCGCCTGTGCCCCACCGAACTCATCTTCGTGCCCTGCCGCGACGGCTGGTCGCATAGCGAAAAAGAATGGTGCGAGCCGGAACACTGCACCGCCGGGGTCGAGGTTTTGGCCAACGCCGTGCTGGCGCGAGCCAATCGGGAGTAAGGAGAAGTCTTCTTTTTGTGAACAAAAAGAAGCAAAAAAACTTTATCCGTTTAGGAAGACTATCTCCCTATTGGCACGAGTCGATCCGTTCCGCTTTCAGTCAATGTTGTTCCGCGTGGAGCACGAACCCATCATCCCCGCCGCGCCGCCACCAACAGGAACGGTGGGCGCGCCCGCTCGTCGGCCCACGCCGGATGTTCGGCAACCTGCGCATCGCTCGGCCCCCACTCCTCCAACGCCGTCAACACAAACCCCGCCCCCAGCAGCGCCGCCACGTAGCTGCCGATCATCCGATGCTGCTTCACCACCGCCGGCGCAAACCAATTCGTCACCCGCCGGCCTTCCGCCAAATACCCATCCAGCGGCCAAACCCGCCGCCCATCCTCCGCCGTCACGAAACCCGGCGTCGAAGGCGCCGTATAAATCGGATGCTCCACCGAAAACACGAACCACCCGCCCGGCACCAAAGCCGCATGCACCCGCGCCATCAATCCCCACACATCCTCCACGTAGTGCAACACCAGCGAAGAATAGGCGAGATCAAAAGCCCCCTCCGCCACCTCCAGCCGTTCGAGGTCCGCCAACCGATACACAATCGCCGCGTCCGGCGTATCCGCCACCGCCCTGGCCAGCATCTTCGCCGATAGGTCCAGCCCCAACACAGCCGCAGCGCCCTGCTCCCGCGCCCAACGGCAGAACCACCCGAACCCACAGCCGAGATCCACCACCCGCAGCCCGGCCAGTGGCGGCAATAGGGCGCGAAGTGAGGCCCACTCCCCTGCCCCGTCCAGCCCCTTCACCGAACGTGCAAGGGTGCTGTAGCCGGAGAAGAAACTGTCCTCGTCGTAGATGTTCTGCGGCATGAAACAATCCTCACTTGCGGCGCTGCAACTGCACTCCGATACAAGCATTTGGGCTAGCAGAACCGCCAGGGTTCCGGCGCGCCGTCACCATCACCATCGATCGGAGGCAACGTGAATGCGCTTCTAGAAATGTCGGGCAGTTTCCGCGTGCTGCCCCACTTCATCGCGTTATCAATCGCCTATCTGCTCGCTCTGCCGATCGGCTGGAATCGCGAAAGGGCCGACCGCAGCGCCGGCCTGCGGACGTTCCCACTGGTGGCGCTGGCAACTTGCGGCATCATCCAGGCCTCCGAGGACTTGTTGAAGGATCACCCGGAAGGAACGGCACGCATCATCGAGGGCCTGATGGCAGGCATGGGGTTCATCGGCGGCGGTGCGATCCTGAAGGACAACGGCTCGGTGCGCGGCACCGCGACCGCAGCCAGCCTATGGGCCACCGCGGCAATCGGCGTCGCCGTGGGGCTCAGCTCCTATGACGTAGCGGTTATGATCTCGCTCTTCACATTCCTCACGCTGTGGCTGATGGGGCGGTCCAAGGGGGAAGGCGAAAAATAACAAGTGAGACCATACCAGAATAGAAAACCCCCTTATTCCAAAGAAAAAACGGGAAAAAGATAAATAATCTTCCAATGCGCTGCGTGTCCGTCCCTGGCTGCAAATGGATAAAAAGTTTTTTGCTTCTTTTTTTCAAAAAAGAAGCGCTTCTCTACACTTCCTTTTCTAGGCGATGCGCCGCTGAAACCCCATGCTCGCCTCAGGCTCCGCATCGGTGCTCGGCAAATACGGCTTGATATCCACCAGCGGCGTCCCATCCACACAATCCAAATACCGCACCCGCAAAACCCCCGGCGCCGCAAACCCCTCGAACTTCACCACTGACAATCCAATCGGATTGGGCCGCCGCGGCGTTCGCGTCGCAAACATCCCGCGCGGCTCGCTATCATTCGGCGGCGTGAACACCATCTCCGGCACCCCCGCCTGGTCCAGCCAGTACAGCAGGATCAGGTGCGAATACCCCTCCAAATCCTTCAACCCGGCAACAAAAGCGTCATCCACCTCCACCGAGCACAGCGGCGTCTCCCCCCGCCGCCCGTTGCGCGGACAGTCGGAGGTCGTCGCCCAAGGCGTGCGCAGCCGCCCGATCGGCGTCACCACCAACCGCCGCACCTCCTCCATCACCAATCGATCGCCGGCCGCTTATCCGCCCAGGGTTGAATCCGCTCAAACGCCCGCGACGCCTGCATCACGCCCAAATCATCAAACCGCCGCCCCACGATCTGCATCCCCACCGGCAGCCCGTCCTTGGTGAACCCCGCCGGCACCGTCGCCGCCGGATTCCAGCTCATGTTGAACGGGTACGAGAACTCCGCCCACTGGATCCAGTCCCACGGATGCTGCGGCCAATGCGCCGGAATCAGCCGCTCAGCCGGAAACGCCGGCACCGACACGGTGGGCGTTATCAGGAAATCCCAATCCTCGAACCAGGTATGGATATCGGCGATATACGCGTTCTTGCGCACCCGCATATCCTGGTACTGCGCCATGCTGACGTTCCCACCATCCTTGATGCACGCCACCAGGCCAGGGTCCATCTGGTTCTCAAACCGCGGCAACAGCGCCGCACTGCTGGTCATATGCGCCGCCCAGAAATCGCGGATCAACGTCGGCCCCACGGGCCCCCAGGCCGGCGTCACATCCTCCAGCGCGAACCCGCCATTGGCCGCGAAATTCTCCGCCGCCCGGCGCACCAAATCCGCCACCTCCGGGTCAACCCGCGCATGGCCCAAATCCATCGAGAACGCCACCCGCCTGCCCTTCACCCCGTCATCCAGCCGCCCCATGTAGTCGGCCGGCCACGCCTCCTGGCTCGTATGGTCCAGCGGATGCGGCCCAGACATCACCGACATCATCAGCGCCCCGTCCGCCACCGTGCGCGTCATCGGCCCGATATGCGAGGTATAGTCGCCCGCCCCCACCGGATGGTTCGGCACCCGCCCATGCGTCGGCTTCAGCCCGAACAACCCGCAGAAATGCGCCGGCATACGGATCGATCCCGCCCCGTCGCTGCCCTGGTGCAACGCCGAATACCCCGCCGCCGCAGCCGCCCCCGCCCCGGCCGACGACGCCCCCGCGTTGTAATCCTTCTTCCACGGATTATGCGTAATCCCGGTCAAAGGCGAGCGCGAAACCCCGGTCCAGCCAAACTCGGAAACCGTGGTCTTGCCGATCACGATGGCACCACCCTCGCGCAGCCGGCTCACAAACGGGTTGTCGATCTTGGCCTGGAACCCCTTGGCCGAATGGCTGCCCCGCTCGGTCGGAAAATCCACCGTCCACGCCAGGTCCTTGATCGTCACCGGCAACCCATGCAACGGACCGATCACGGCGCCCTTCATCAACGCCTCTTCGGCGCGGCGCGCGTGCGCCATCGCCAGCTCCGGCCCGAACGCCGCCATGGCGTTGATCTTCGGCTCCAGCCGCTCGATGCGCTTGATGATGCTCGCCATCACCTCCACCGGCGAGATCTTCTTCTGCCGGATCATCGGCGCCAACTCGGTCGCCGGCAGAAAGCCAAGATCTTCCTCGTTCATCGCACGTTCTCCCCTTCCGGCACCGCCGGCAGCCAAAACCGAAAAGGGCCGGACGTTCCCGTCCGGCCCCGTGCCGTCACCTCAAACCGGAAGCTCGCCTTCCGCCTTCATCATCCCCAACGCCTCGCGATACGCCGAAACCGTATCGGCCACGTCCTGCGCCGTATGCGTGCACGACAACAGCCCGCCAATGCGTGGGTTGGTGTCCACCCCGTTCACCAGCAGTGCAATCCGCATGCGGTTGTTCAACTTCTGCGGCTGCGCCTTCAACTCCTCCATATCGGCAGAATACGGGTCAAACCCGTGCGGCGTGATGTCACGGTTCTTCGGGTTCATGAACAAATGGAACCCCGACGACGTGCCATACACCGACCACTTCAACCCGGCATCCGCCAGCGCGTCGTTCATCCCCGCCCGCAAACTCGCCGCCGTATCCGCTGCCTTCTGCACCGCATCGGTCTCGGCGATGATGGTCAGCGCCGCAATGCCCGCCGCGGCCGAAACCGGGTTGGCGTTGAACGTGCCGGGATGGCCGATCTTCTCCCGCCCCGCCTTGGCCGAGGCGGCAAAGTCCAGCAGGTCCAGAATATCCTTGCGCCCGGTCACGCACCCGCCCGGCATGCCACCGGCCAGGATCTTCGCCCACGACGACAAATCCGGCGTAATCCCCCACAACGCCTGCGCCCCACCCGGCGAGGTGCGAAACCCGGTCACCACCTCGTCCATGATCAGCAACGCACCATACTGGGTCGTCAGCCGGCGCAGCTCCTGCACAAACTCCGCCTTCAACGGCACCTGGCCGAACGACGACCCGGTCGGCTCCAAGATAATCGCGCAAATATCCGGGTTGCCCTTCAACGCCGCCTCCACCGCGGCACTATCGCCCGGGTTCACCAGCACCGATTTCTGCGCCACGCTCGGCAGCACCCCCGGCGTCGGCGTGCCGTCATAGTGGTTGGAATAGCCGTTCGCCATCTGGTCGTGCCAGCCATGGAAATGCCCCTTGAAGCGCAGCAGCGTCTCCCGCCCGGTGAACGCGCGCGCCAGCCGCACCGCCATCAACGTCGCCTCGGTGCCGGAGGAGGTGAAGCGCAGCCGCTCCGCCGCCGGCACCAGCCGCTTCACCGCATTGGCCCAGCCGATCTCGCGCGGATGGCTGGCGCCAAACTGCGAACCCTCGGTCATCGCCTGGGTGATCGCCGCCAGCACCGTGGGGTGGTTGTGCCCCAAAATCAGCGCGCCATGGCCGCCGAAAAAATCGACATACTTGTTGCCGTCCACATCCCACTTATGCGGCCCCGCCGCGCGCGCCACGTAAATGCCATACGGGTCCACGTTGCGCGCATCATGCGTGATGCCGCTGGGGAACAGCTCCTGCGCCTGGCGCGCCATCTCCGCCGAGCCGCCAGTGCGCTGGCGATAGGCGGTCACAATCCGCGAATTGGTCCGGGCGTCGTCGGCAACCGTTGCACTCATCGGGGGCTCCTGCATGTGGCACTGGCCGCGTGTGGCCGCGAGGGAAAAGGCATCCCCCACATACTGCGACCAGATTTCGCGCTTGGGGAGGGGTTGCGCGAAATTTCCCCAGACCCGACCATCCCCCACCCCTTGGGAGGACCAGCCATGTTCGACCTCTTGCTCACCGGCGGGCGGCTGATCGACCCGGCCCAGAACGTCGACGACACCGTCGATATCGCCTTCGCCGACGGCCGAGTCGCCGCCATCGGCCACGACCTCGGCGAGGCCAGCTACGCCCGCGACGTCTCCGGCAAGATCGTGGTGCCCGGCCTGATCGACCTGCACACCCATGTCTACTGGGGCGGTACCTCGCTCGGCGTCGATCCCGACCAATATGCAAAATGGAGCGGCTGCACCACGCTGGTTGATGCCGGCTCGGCCGGGCCAGGCAACATCCACGGC
>JBBQOT010000154.1:0-6747 GCA_038331165.1 Acetobacterales bacterium | reverse complement strand
GGCAATCTGGACTGGATGCGGCAATACTGGGGCGACGCGGTCGATAATTTAGTCATCCGCGGCACCCCCTATGCCAAGGGACGGGTGCTGAAGAACCTGCTGGCCCAGGGCGTGGCCCAGGTTGGCGACCCCACGCAATTCCACGCCGTGGCGCTGGATGCGCGCAGCCCGCAATTCGATGGCGGCATTGTCACGCGTCTGGACTCGGTGCCGTTCTCCATAGTGGTGAACAATTCGGGGCAACGCTTCTACGATGAGGGCGAGGATGTCTGGCCCAAGCGCTACGCCATTTGGGGCCGGCTGATTGCCCAGCAGGCTGACCAGATCGCCTATTCCATCTGCGACGCCAAGTCGGTGCCGCTGTTCATGCCCTCGGTGTTTCCGGCCATCACCGCCGGCAGCGTGGGGGAGCTGGCGCAGAAGATGGGGCTTGATCCCGCCACGGTGGAGGCGACGGTGCGGGACTACAACGCCGCCGTGCAACCGGGCGACTTCAACGATCGCAAGCTGGATGGATGCCGCACCGCGGGTATCACGCCGCCCAAGACCAACTGGGCGCGCACCATCGATACCGCGCCGTTCATCGGCTATCCGCTGCGCCCGGGCATCACCTTCACCTATCTGGGCGTGAAGGTGAACGAGCGCGCGCGGGTGCTGATGGATAACGGCCGCCCGACGGCCAACCTGTTCGCCTCGGGCGAGATCATGGCCGGCAACATCCTCGGCCGCGGCTATCTCGCCGGGTTTGGCATGACCATCGGCACCGTCTTCGGCCGGATTGCGGGCGCGGAGGCCGCGAAGCATGCGCGAAACTGACGCGATCGCCGAGGCCCGGCGCAACATGGAAATCTGCAACGCCTGTCGCTATTGCGAGGGCTATTGCGCGGTGTTCCCGGCGATGGAATTGCGGCGGGAATTCACCGCGCCCGATCTCGGCTACCTGGCCAATCTCTGCCATGGCTGCCGCGGTTGTTTTTATGCCTGCCAATACGCGCCGCCGCATGAGTTTGGCATCAACCTGCCGAAGGTGTTTGCCGAAATCCGCCACGAGAGCTACGTGGAATACGCTTGGCCGCAATCGATGGCGCGGCTGTTCGAGCGTAATGGCACCGTCGTTTCCGTGGCCACCGCGCTGATCGTGGCGCTAGTGATGATCGGTGCCGCGCTGTTCCAGTCGCCTGATCGGCTATTTGGGGCGCACCAGGGCGAAGGGGCGTTCTATGCCGTGATCCCGCACAACGTGATGGTGCTGCTGGCCGGCTCCACCTTCGGCTTCGCGCTGGTGGCGATCGCGGTGGCGGTGGTGCGGTTCTACCGTGCCGTCGGGGGCACCGGCCCGGTCGCCAAGCCGGTGCTGAAGGCGCTGCACGACGCGATGACCCTGCGCAACCTCGGTGGCGGCGGGCATGGCTGCAACGATCGCGACGGCAGCTTCGGCACGGCGCGCCGGCGGTTCCATCATGCCCTGTTCTACGGCTTCATGCTGTGCTTCGCCTCGACCTCGCTGGCCACGGTGTACCACTACGCGCTGCGGCTTCAGGCGCCATACGACCTGCTCAGCATGCCGGTCATCCTGGGCACGGTTGGCGGCATCGGCATGACCGTCGGCTGCATCGGGCTGATCTGGCTGAAGATAATCGGCGACCCCGCGCCGGTGTCGCAGAAACTGGTCGGTGCCGACTACGCCATGCTGGTGTTGCTGCTGCTGGTTGCCGTCACCGGGCTGGTGTTGCTGGCGGTGCGCAGCACGTCGGCGATGGGGGTGACGCTGGCCATTCATCTCGGCTTCGTGCTCGCGCTGTTCCTGGCGCTGCCGTACAGCCGGATGATCCACGGCGCCTATCGCCTGGTGGCACTGTTCCGCGCAGCGCGCGAGCACTGACACAAAGCTGCCTTATGATTTGCCGATGAAGGAAGGCAAGCTCAGGGCTTTGCTGTTGCGCCGCGAAGCCGCACCGCAGGGACCCACCAAAGGCCGACGGCTTTTGGAAACCCATATATTTAAGGTCCAGGGGCTTGGTCCCTGGTGGGTCCAGGGCGAAGCCCTGGCCTTGCCTTCGTTCCTTGGCTGTCGGTTAGCCGCATTGTCGTGAGCGGGCCGATTGCGGCCGGTCCGTTCCTGACCTAGCGTTCTGCCGACCGGGCCGCGCGGCCCGCAGCAGGGAGATGGAACGATGGCTTCCAGGCGGCAGGTTCTCGGTTCGGCGGCGGCCATTCTCGCGGGCACCACGGTGGGTTTGCCCCGCCTCGCCCGCGCCCAGGCGAAGCGTGGCGGCATCCTGACCGCCATCCTCAACCCCGAGCCGCCGCTGCTGGTGCTTGGCCTCAACCAGCAGGCACCCACACAGTTGGTTGCCGGCAAGATCTACCAGGGGCTGCTGCGCTACGATTTCGACCTCAAGCCGCTGCCGAGCCTGGCGAAGTCGTGGACCGTCTCGCCCGACGGCCTGACTTATACGTTCAAGCTGGAGGAGGCGGTGAAGTGGCACGACGGTGCACCGTTCACCGCCGAGGACGTGGTGTTCAGCTGCGCCAAGTTCCTGCCGGAGGTGCACCCGCGGGCGCGGGCGACGTTTGACCGCTGCGAGAGCATCACCGCGGTCGACCGCTTCACCGTGGCGTTCAAGCTGAAGGCGCCGTTCGAGCCGTTCCTGTATGCCTTCCTGCCCGCCGGCGCGCCGATGATGCCCAAGCACATCTATGACGGCAGCGACTTCCGCGCGAACCCGAAGAACGCGACGCCGATCGGCACCGGGCCGTTCAAGTTCAAGGAATGGGTGAAGGGCAGCCACATTCACCTGGTGCGCAACGACGAGTATTGGAAGCCCGGCCGCCCGTTCCTCGACGGCGTCACCTATCGCGTCATTCCCGACGCCGCCGCCCGTGCGCTGGCGATGGAGACCGGGCAGATGGACCTTGCCCAGGGCAACGATGTGGAGGCGTTCGACGTGCCGCGCCTGGCCGCCCTGCCGCATATCGAATTGTCGAAGAAGGGCTACGAGACGGTCGCCCCGATTTCGTGGATCGAGCTGAACCACCGCGGCGCGCCGATCAGCGACAAGCGCTTCCGCCAGGCGATGATGCACGCCATCGACCGCGAGTTCATCGTCAAGAACATCTTCTTCGGCCTCGGCCGCGTCGCCCATGGCCCGATCAATACCGCCACCCGCTTTCATGACGCCAAGTCGGTGAAGAAATACCCGCTGGACCTCAAGCGCGCCGAAGCGCTGCTCGACGAAATGGGCCTCAAGCCCGGTGCCGGCGGCATTCGCGCGCGCATCAAGATGATGGTGCTGCCCTATGGCGAGGTCTGGGTGCGCCAGGCCGAGTTCGTCAAACAGGCGCTGCGCCGCGTCGGTATCGACGTCACGCTGGAATCCAACGACGCCGGTGGCTGGGTGAAGCGCATCGGCGACTGGGACTACGAAACCAGTTTCGACTTCGTCAGCCAGTTCATGGACCCCGCGATGGGCGTTGCCCGCACCTATATCTCCAGCAACATCCGCAAGGGCGTGCCGTTCACCAACACCATGGGCTATGTCAATCCGCGGGTGGACGAGTTGTTCGACGCGGCGCCGAAGCAGACCGACCCGGCCCGCGCGCAGGCGATGTACAGCGAATTGCAGGCGATCCTGACGGAAGACGTGCCGGTGCTCTGGCTAACCGAGCTGGAGTTTCCCGTGCTGATCAACAAGAAGTTCAGGAACGTGAACATCGACGCCAACGGCCCCAACAGCGAGTTCGACGAGGCGCATCTGGCCTAGGGCTGCGCCGGCATGGGCGGACGACTGGGCTATATCGGCCAGCGACTGGTCAAGGCCGTCTTCGTCATCCTCGGCATCATCGTGCTGAACTTTCTGTTGATCCGCCTCGCACCGGGTGACCCCGCCTTGGTGCTGGCGGGCGAGGCGGGGGCGGCGGACCCGAAATTCATCGACGATCTGCGCCGCGAGTTCGGGCTCGACCAGCCGTTGTGGCGGCAGTTGCTGATCTACATGCAGGGCATCCTGTCGTTCGACCTCGGCTTTTCCTATCGCCAGAAGGCGCCGATTCTCGACCTCATCCTGCAGCGCCTGCCGCAAACCATCCTGCTGACCGGCAGCGCGCTGACCTTCGCCATTGTCGCGGGCGTGTCGCTCGGTGCGCTGGCGGCGCGCAATGTCGGCACCTGGTGGGATACCGTGATCACCACGCTGGCCTTGCTGGTCTACGCCATGCCGCAATTCTGGCTCGGGCTGATGCTGGTGCTGCTGTTTTCGGTCCAGCTCGGCTGGCTGCCGACCTTCGGCATGAACTCCATCAGTGCCACCTACACCGGGCTCGACCACGTGCTGGATGTTGGCCGCCACCTGATCCTGCCGTCGCTGACCCTGGGTATGTTCTTCATGGCCGTCTACGCCCGGCTCACCCGCGCCTCGATGCTGGAAGTGGCCGACCTCGACTTCGTGCGCACGGGGCGGGCAAAGGGGCTGCCGGAGGGGCGCATCCAGCGCCGCTACATCCTGCGCAACGCGCTGTTGCCGGTGGTGACCTATGCGGGGCTGCAGGCGGGCTACCTCGTCGGTGGGTCGATCCTGATCGAGACGGTGTTTGCATGGCCCGGCATCGGGCGGCTGGCCTTCGAGGCGGTGCTGGTGCGCGACTACAACCTTCTGCTCGGCATCTTCATCGTCGCCTCGGTGCTGGTGATCGCCTTCAACCTGCTGACCGATATTCTCTACACCGTGGTCGATCCGCGCATCGAGCTGAGCGCCTGATGGATTTTCTCCGCCGCTTTGCCCGCAACAAGGGCGCCGTGCTGGGCGCGGCTGTGCTGGCCGGCGTGGTGCTGCTGGCGCTGCTTGCGCCGGTCATTTTTCCCGACAGCCCGTGGGAGATCGCCGGCCCGCCATTTCGCCGGCCTGGCGAGATGGGGTTCCTGTTGGGCACCGACACGCTGGGCCGCGACGTGGCCGCCGGCATTGCCCATGGGGCGCGGGTGACGCTGTTGCTCAGCCTGGTGTCCACCGCCGTGGCCCTGTCGATCGGCGTCATCCTCGGCGCGGTCGCGGGCTATCACGGCGGCTGGGTCGATGACCTGGTGATGCGGTTCACCGAGTTCTTCCAGACCATCCCCAACTTCATTCTGCTGGTGGTGCTGGTGGCGATCTTCACGCCCTCGATCACCTCGATCGTCACCGCCATCGGTATTGTCAGCTGGCCGCCGCTGGCCCGTATCGTGCGCGGCGAGTTCCTGACCCTGCGCTCGCGCGAGTTCGTGCAGGCCGCCCATGTGCTGGGCCAGTCGAGCCCGCGCATCATCTTCGGCGAGATCCTGCCCAACGCGCTGTCGCCGGTGATCGTCTCGGCCTCGCTGATGGTTGCCACCGCGGTGCTGCTGGAATCCGCGCTATCGTTCCTGGGCCTCGGCGACCCCAATTTGATGAGCTGGGGCTATATGATCGGTGCAGCGCGCACGGTGATCCGCCATGCCTGGTGGATCAGCTTCTTCCCCGGCGTGGCCATCGCACTGACCGTGCTGGCGCTCAACCTGGTGGGCGAGGGCCTCAGCGATGCACTCAATCCCCGGCTGGCGCGCAAGGGCCGGGCATGAGCGGGGCGCCGCTGCTGGCCATCGAGAGCCTCACCATCGCGCTGCCCGCCGGGGCCGAGCGCGCGCATGCCGTGGAGGGCATCAGCCTGACGCTGGCGCGCAACGAGATCCTGTGCATCGTCGGTGAATCCGGCTCCGGCAAGTCGATGACGGCGCATGCCATCATGGGCCTGCTGCCGCAGCCGCATGTGCGCGCCACGGCGGGGCGCATTCTCTATCAGGGCGAGGATTTGCTGGCCGCCACCCCGGCCCGGCTGCGGGCGCTGCGCGGCCACAAGCTTGGCATGATCTTCCAGGAGCCGATGACCGCGCTGCACCCGATCATGCGCATCGAGGCGCAGATCGCCGAGGTGATCCAGCAGCATGCGCCGCTCGACCGCGCCGCCCTGCGCGACCGGGTCACCGCGTTGCTGCTGAGTGTCGGCCTGCCGGACCCCGAACGACTGCGCCGCGCCTATCCGCACCGGCTTTCCGGCGGCCAGCGCCAGCGGGTGATGATCGCCATGGCGCTGGCACTGGAGCCGGACATTCTGGTCGCCGACGAGCCCACCACCGCGCTGGATGTCACCACCCAGGCGCAGATCCTGGCGCTGATCCGTGACATCCAGGCGGCGCGGCAGATGGGCGTGCTGCTGATCACCCATGATTTCGGCGTAGTGGCCGAGGTGGCAGACCGCGTGGCCGTGATGCAGCATGGCCGCATCGTGGAACTCGGCCCGGTCGACCAGATTCTCGAAGCGCCGCAGCATCCCTATACACAAAGCCTGATTGCCGCCGTCCCGCGCCTGATGGCGGTGCCGAAGCCCCGGGCGGCCGAGGCTGGCGTGGTGCTCGAAGCCGAGGGCGTGACCAAGACTTTCCGCCAGCGCAGCTGGATTCCCGGCCGCGGCACCGAGGTTGCCGCGGTGAAGGCGGTCAGCCTGTCGCTGCATCGCGGCGAGACGATCGGCCTGGTCGGCGAGTCCGGCTCGGGAAAATCCACCTTCGCCCGCTGCGTGGTGCGCCTGCTGGAGGCCGATGGCGGGGCCATCCGCCTCGACGGCACCGATATCGTGCCGTTGGGCCGCCGCGCCATGCGGCCCTTTCGCCAGCGCATCCAGATGGTGTTCCAGGACCCGTATGCCTCGCTTAACCCGCGGCGGCTTGTGGGCGAC
>JBBQOT010000153.1:0-6778 GCA_038331165.1 Acetobacterales bacterium | reverse complement strand
CCCACAAAAGTCCCGAGCGCGCCTTCGCACGACGGCCGACGGCCTTTGGAAACCATCACCTTAAGAGATGTGGTCCAGGGGCTCGGCCCCTGGCGGGTCTGGGCGGAGCCCAGCCTCCCTTATTTTCGTGCCGATGGGGCAGAGCCCTCGCCTTACCTGACCGAGGCGCCAACCAGTAAGCCGCTTGGCATAAGGCCCCGTCAGCGCCCCTTGAAGTCTGGCGCGCGGCGTTCGCCCATGGCTTTCACCCCTTCCTTGAAGTCGGCCGTGCGGCGCTGCCATTCCTGTTCGACCAGTTCGCGTTCGGTGGACGCTTCGATTGCATCGGCCAGACCACGACGCAGGGTTTCGCGGGTGGATTGCAGGGCGAGCGGGGCGGACTGGGCGATTTCGGCGGCCAGGGCTTGGGCTGCGGCGCGCAGGCCGGACTGGGGGGCGAGTTGGTCGGCAAGGCCGATCGCCAGTGCCTCGTCGCCGGTGAGGCGTCGGCCGGTATAGAAGATCATCGCGGCTTTCTGCTGGCCCACCAGGCGCGGCAGGGTGGCGGTGAGGCCGAAGCCGGGGTGGAAGCCCAGGCGGGTGAAGTTGGCCGAGAAGCGGGCCTCGGAGCAGGTGACCCGGAAATCAGCCACCAGCGCGAGGCCGAGGCCGCCGCCGATCGCCGGGCCCTGGATGGCGGCGACGATGGGCTTTTTGGTGCGGAACAGGCGGATGGCTTCCTTGTAGAGATGCTTGGTGATCTGGCCGCCTTCCTCGGTGACCAGGCCGGTATCGGGGCGGGAGGAGAAATCGGCGCCGGCGCAGAAGGCTTTGCCTTCGGCACAAAACAGGACTGAGCGCACTTCGGGGTCGGCGTCGAAGGCCTCGAAGGCGTCGGCGATCTGGTGGATCAGCGAGACGTCGAAGAAGTTGTTGGGTGGCTTGCGGATTTCGACCATGCCGACGCGGTCGGTGATGGCGGTGCCGATGTCTTTGTAGGTGGGCATAGCGGAGCCTTTCAGCGGATTGTGGTGAGGAAGGCCAGCACGGCGGTGTTGAAGGCTTCCGGCTGGTCGATGTTGGCGGCGTGGCCGGCGTCGGGGATGACGACCTTGGTGCTGCCGGCGATTTTGGCGGCCATGTAGTCGGTGGCAACCAGGAAGGGGGTGTCGCGCGAGCCGACCAGGACCAGCGAGGGAACCTTGATGTCGGGCAGTGAATGGATCACGCCGGCGTCGCGCTGGGTGAGCATGCCGCGGGCGGCATGGGCCAGGCCGGTAGCGTCGCGGTGGCGGGAGCGGGCGCGTTCCGCGGTGCCCGTTGCCAACGGGGCCAGGCCCTCGGCGTCGAAGCGGGCGGCGGTTTCGTTACTGCGGGCGTTCCAGGCGTCGCGCGCCGCGTCGTTCTTGAAGCCGGGGCCGGTGTCGATGATCAACAGGGCGCGGGTGCGGGCGGGGTGGCGGAGGTGAAAGGCGAGCGACATGTAGCCGCCCAGCGAGAGGCCGCCGATGATGGCAGTGGGGGCGCCGACGGCGTCGAGGATGGCGGCCATGTCAGACACCGTGGCATCCTCGCTGTAGGCGGCGGGGTCGGTGGGGTAGTCGGACTGGCCGTGGCCGCGCATGTCCCACAGCACCAGGGTGTGGTCGCGCGACAGGGGTTCGATCTGGCCTTGCCACATGGCGGAGGTGGCGGAGAAGCCGTGCGACATCAGCAGCACGGGCCCCTTGCCGTGGACTTCGTAGTGCAGCGTCACGCCGTTGTTGTCGAGCATGGGCATGGGGCGATTCCTATGTTCCGGTCACAGCGCCGGACTGCTTGAGGGCCGTGATCTCGGCTTCGGTGTAGCCAGCATCGCGGAGAATTTCGCTGCTGTGCTCACCGATGTCGGGTGCGCGGCGGGGCTGGATCTTGCGGCTGCCTTGCACGGTGAAGGGGCTGTCGACGGTGAGCATGCCGCCTTCCATCGAGCGCAGGGCGCCGACGGCCAGGGCCTGTTCGTCGGCGGCCATTTCCTCGGTGGTGCCGATGGGGCCGAAGGTGATGCCGGCGGCATCCAGCGTGGCGCGCCAGTGGGCCAGGGTGTTGGCGGCGAAGATGGTGTCGAAGATGTCCGTCAGAGCGCGGGCGTTGGCGCGGCGGGCCGGGGTGGTGGCGAAGCGGGGGTCGGCGACCAGGTCTGCGCGGCCGATGGCGGCGGCGAGCGACGGCCATTGGCGGTCTTCGCTGACCACCGCGATGATGAACCAACGTTGGTCGCTGGTGCGGTAGAGATTGCCCAGCGCATTGGCGCCCTGTTCGCGCGGCAGGCGCGGCGGAATGGTACCGCCGCACAGCACCGCCTGGATCAGGAAGGAATTGGCCCACATGCCGGCATTGAGCAATGAGGCGCGAACCTCGGCGCCCTGCCCCGTGCGTTCGCGGCGGTAGAGGGCCGCCGCGATGCCGCCGAACAGGGCCGACGCCGTGGGGTGGTCGCCCATGCCGGCGACCGAGCGGGCCGGCATGGAAGTGCTGTCGGGCCGCACCTGGTCCATCAGGCCGGAGCGCGCCCAATAGGCCGTGGTGTCGAAGCCGGTCTTGTCCGCCTCCGGCCCATCCTCGCCATAGGCGGTGAGCGAGGCGTAGATCAGGCGGGGATACTTTGCCGCAAAGTCGGCGTAGCGGATTGTGAGGCGTTCGCGCACCGGGAGGGGATAGTTGGTGAGGAAGACGTCGGCCTGGGAGACGAGGCGTTCCAGCACGGCGCGGCCAGACGGCGCCTTGAGGTCAAGTGCGAGGCCGCGCTTGGTGCGGCTGTCCATCAGCCAGGCGTAATCGACGCCCGGGTTGGGCGCGCCGGGGCGGGTGTGGAGCTGGCGATAGGGGTCGCCGGCGCCGGGCGGTTCGATCTTGATCACATCCGCACCATGGTCGGCCAGGATGGTGGCGGCGGCGGGGCCAGCGATGAAGCTGGCGCAATCGATCACCTTCAGACCGGCGAAGATCGGGGCGTCGGTCATGCCGGGGGCTCCGTGGGGGCAAAGACGTTGCGCAGCGTGCCGATGCCATCGATCACGACTTCGACCACCATGCCGGGGCGCATCGGCAGGGCGCCGACGGAGGTGCCGCAGGCGATGAGGTCGCCGGGTTCCAGCGTCATTTCGCGCGACAGCAGGGCCACGATGCGGGCGGGCGCCAGGATCATGTCGGCGAGCGGGTAGTTCTGGCGCTCGCGGCCGTTGAGCAAAACGCGGATGCGGGCGGTGGCCGGGTCGAGGTCGGTGGCGATGCACGGGCCGATCGGGCCGAAGCTGTCGGGCGACTTGGCGCGCGCCCATTGCGGAAAGGATGGGTCGGCGGTGAGGATGTCGGTCGCGGTGACGTCGTTGACGCAGGTGTAGCCGAAGATGGCGGCGGTGGCCTCGGCCTCGTCGGCGTTGGTGACGCGGCGGCCGATGACGACGCCCAGTTCGCCCTCATAGATCACCCGGCCGGCGTAGGCGGGGGGCGGGCGGATCGGCACGTCTGGGCCGATAATGCTGGATGGGGATTTGAGGAAGAACAGCGGCTCGGTCGGGATGGCGTTGCCCTGCTTGGCTGCGAGGTCGTGAAAATTGTTCCACAGGCCGATGAACTTGCCGGGGCGCACCGGTGCGCGCAGGTGCACGGCCGCTTCGGGCACCACCTCGCCGGTCGGGCTCGGCCGGTCAAACATGTCGCCGCGATGTATTGCCACCGAGCCGTCCTCGGCCAGCGTGCCGAAGGCCCCTCCCCCGCCATGCGCCAGCCGCACCCATTTCGCCATTCCGCGACGCCTCCCGCTTCCCTGGGGCGAAGCTTAGCGGCATTGCGGGCGGCGGCAATCGGCCGCATGCCGGCCGGGGACTTGCCTCAGGGCCATGCTGCGCCATCATGGGCGACAGACGGAGGAACGACCGATGACCTGGCAGCCCGAACTGGACGAACTGCGGCGCCGCGAGGCACTTGCCCACCGCATGGGTGGCGCCGACAAGGTGAAGCGCCAGCACGATGGCGGTCGGTTGACAGTGCGCGAGCGCATCACAGGCGTGCTCGACCCCGGCAGTTTCCACGAGGTGGGCGCGATCGCCGGCAAGGCGCAGTACGATGCCGAGGGCACCCTGTTGGACCTGGTGCCATCGAACTGCGTGTTCGGCCGCGGCAAGGTCGACGGGCGGCCGGTGGTGATCGTCGGCGACGACTTCACGGTGCGAGGCGGTTCGGCCGATGCCACGATCAAGGCCAAGCCGCTCATGGCTGAGCAGATGGCCGCCCAGTTCCGCCTGCCGATCATCCGGGTGATCGAGGGCTCGGGCGGCGGCGGGTCGGTGAAGACAATCGAGACCACCGGGCGGGCCAACCTGCCCGGGGGCGTGGGCGGAACCCAGGGGTTCTTCCTGGCGACCGACAACCTCGCCCAGGTGCCGGTAGTGGGGCTGGGGTTGGGGTCGGTGGCCGGGCTGGGCTCGGCGCGGCTGGCGGCGACGCATTACTCGCTGATGACCAAGGGGACCTCGGCGATGTTCGTCGCCGGGCCGCCGGTGGTGAATGCGCTGGGGCACAACGTGACCAAACAGGAGCTGGGCGGCTGGGAGATCCAGACCCGCGCCGGTGGCGTCGATGACGCGGTCGATACCGAGGAGGAGGCATTCGCGCGGGCCCGGCAGTTCCTGTCGTACCTGCCGTCCAGCGTGCACGGCGTGCCGCCGGTGATCCCGTGCGACGACGACACCGAGCGGCGCGACGAGAAGCTGATGAACGTGATCCCGCGCAACCGGCGCCGCGTCTACAAGATGCGCACCATCATCGACACGGTGGTGGACCAGGGCAGCTTCTTCGAGATGGGGCAAAATTTTGGCCGCCCGGTGATCACCGGGCTGGCGCGCCTCGGGGGTCATCCGGTGGCGCTGATGGCGAGCGACCCCTATCACTACGCCGGGGCCTGGACCGCTGACGCCTGCCAGAAGGTGGTGCGCTTCGTCGACCTGGCCGAGACGTTCCATCTGCCGGTGGTCTATCTGATGGACTGCCCGGGCTTTCTGATCGGGGTGGAGGCGGAGCGGTCGGCGGTGATCCGCCATGGCGTGCGGGCGATGGCGGCGATGAACCAAACCACCGTGCCGTGGTGCACGATCGTGGTGCGCAGTTCGTTCGGCGTGGCGGGTGCGGTGCATACGCCGGCCGGGCGGCTGGCACTGCGCTATGCGTGGCTGTCGGGCTGGTGGGGCTCGCTGCCGCTGGAGGGCGGGATCGAGGCGGCGTATCGGGCCGATATCGAGGGTGCCGCGGACCCGGTGGCCAAATTGCGCGAGATCGAGACACGGCTGAACAAGCTGCGCTCGCCGTTCCGCACCGCCGAGACCTTCCAGGTGGAGGAGATCATCGACCCGCGCGATACCCGCAAGCTGCTGTGCGAGTTTGCGCGCCTGGCCGAGCCGCTGCGCACCCCGGGGCGGCCGATGATGACGATCCGGCCGTAGTGCCGATCGCGGCGTGTGGCATCCCGCCACGTCCTATGGGATAACCTCTGCCCCACCACCCCCGCCTAGGCCGATAACGCTGGCCCTTTTTGCCGCCGATCCCTCCCGCGTCGCCCGCGCCTTGTGGTTGCCCGCGGCCGCGCTGGTGCTGTTGCCGTTGCTGATGGTGACGGTGCCGCCGCTGCACGACTACCCGTTCCACCTCGCCCGTGCGGAGGCAATCGCGGCGTTGTTCGGCCAGGTCGGGCACGGCACGACGTATCGCCTGGGCAGTTTCGCGCTGCCGAACGAGGCGATGGACGTGGTGACGCTGGGGCTGACCGCGGTGCTGTCGCCATTGCAGGCCGGGCGGGTGTTCCTGGGGCTGGTGCAGGTGCTGCTGCTGAGCGGCACCGCGGCGCTGCACTACGCGCTGCACCGGCGGTTGTCGCCATGGCCGCTGGTGGCGGCGTTCTTCCTGTACAACTGGATATTCCTGTACGGCTTCACCAACTACCTGTTTGGCGTGGCGATGATGCTGTGGGCTGCGGCCGGCTGGATGGTGCTGGCGCGGGCCGACTGGTGGGTGCGGTTGGCCTTCGGCACCCTCGCCGCGGTAGTGGTGCTGTTGTGCCATCTGGTTGCCTTTGGCCTGTTCGCCGTGGTGCTGGCCGGGCTGGCGCTGCACGACGCGCTGGCTCTGCGCCGCGGCGGCCTGGGGGCGGTGGCGGCGCGCCTGCTGCTGCCCGGCGTGCCGGTGATCATCGCGCTGGCGGTGTTCATCGCGCTGTCGCCGACCGCGGACGAGGTGCGCCATCCGATCGCCTATCACGACTGGTGGGGCTGGAAGCCGCTGATGGCCGCGCGCACGTTGCTCGGGGCCAATCCGCCGCTGGACCTCATCACGTTGGCGCCGCCGGCACTGCTGGCCGCGGCGCTGCTGGCCTTCCGCCGACTGGTGCTGGCCCCGGCGATGCTGGTGCCGCTGGTGCTGCTGGCCATCACCTTCGCAGTGATGCCTTACACGCTGTTCGGCTCGCTGTACGCCGACGCAAGGCTGCCGGTGGCGATAGTGCTGGTGGCGATCGCCAGCCTGGATGTGCAGCGCCTCGCCCCGCGTGGCGTCGTGGCGGGGGCGGCGTTGCTTGCCCTGGTGCTGGCCGGGCGCAATGTCGCGATCGCGCGCGACTGGCTGGCGATGGAGCCGGTGTTCGCTCGCCACATGGCTGCCTTCGCGCAGCTGCCCGAGGGCAGCGTGCTGTGGTCCGCCACCGCCGCGCCCTACCCTACCCTGGCGTACCGCGACGCCGCCGACCTGACGTTGTGGCACCCGCCGCTCA
>JBBQOT010000152.1:0-6869 GCA_038331165.1 Acetobacterales bacterium | reverse complement strand
AACCTGTCCTCCCCGCGCGCGCCCTGCGCGATCATGCCGGAGGAAGAATGCGCCAAGCCCGCCGGCCAGGGCGGGCGGATCGGCACCGGGCCGTTCACCATGGGCGAGTTCCGCAGCGACAGCCACATCATGCTGCACCGCTTCGACAAGTATTCGCAGAACATGAACTACAAGGGCCGCGACGGCTTCGCCGGCAAGAAGACGGCATATTTCGACAGCGTGCGCATTCGCTTCATGCCCGAGGGTGGTGCGCGCACCGCCGGCCTGCAAACCGGCGAGCTGCACGTGATCGAGGCGCTGGACGCCCCGGTGGCCAAGCGGCTGGAAAGCGACAAGAACATCAAGTCGTACACCATGATGCCGTGGGCGTACCAGACGCTCATCATGAACACTGCCTTTGGCCAGACGCAGAACCTCGCCTTCCGCCGCGCCATCCAGGCGGCACTCGATCTGGAGGAGATCATGGCGATCTCCACCTCGGGCCTGTACCGCATGCAGCCGTCGTGGCAGCATCCAAATACGGCCCACTACCCTGGCGTGGAAGGGTTGGCCAAGTATCAGAAGCAGGACCAGGCGCGCGCCCGCGAGCTGTTGAAGGAGGCCGGCTACAAGGGGGAGGAATTCCCGATGATGGCCGACAACACCAACCGGCCGCATATCGACACCGCCACCGTGGTCAGCGAGCAGCTGCGCGCGGTCGGGGTGAACGTGAAGCTGTCGGTCACCGATTGGCCCACCATATTCACCGCCCGCACCAAGCCCGAGGGCTGGTGCATGTGGCCGCTGCTGATGGGCATCGAGCCGTACGAAGGCCCCTACGGCGTGGTCAGCTTCTTTGCCGGCCAATCGGCGGCGATGATGAAGACCGACCCGGTGATCGAGGAGGCGCAGGCCAAGCTGACCACCAGCCTGAAGCTGGAAGACCGGGTTGCGGCGGTGAAGCTGTTCCAGGACCGCATGTACGACCAGGCGCTGTCGATCAAGGTCGGCGATAGCGGTTGGATCCAGGCGACCCGCAGCAACGTGGTGAACTTCGCGCCCTATCGCATTCCGCGCATGTGGGACGTGTGGTTCGCCTGAGCCGGCCGACGCGCGGACGGGGATGAACTAGTTGCTGCGACTGATCCTCGTCCGCCTTGCCGCCGCCGTGCCGGTGCTGCTGGTGGTGTCGCTGTTCAGCTTCGGGCTGACCCTGCTGGTGCCCGGCGACATCGCGGCCGAAATGGCCGGCCAGTCGTCCACCCGCGAGGAGGTGGAGGAGATTCGCTCCCGGCTGGGGTTGAACCAACCGCCGCTGGAACGGATGGCGAGCTACTACGCCGGCCTCGCCCGTGGCGACCTGGGGCACTCGATCCTGCTGAACCAGAGCGTTGGCTCGGCGATCCTGGAGCGGCTGCCGGTCACCCTTTCGCTGGCCGGTATCGCGCTGGCGGTGGCCGGGCTGATCGGCGTGCCGCTGGGGCTGCTGGCGGCGGCGAAGGCGCATCGCTGGCAGGACCAGACGGCGATGGGCGTATCGCTGATCGGCCTGTCGCTGCCGGATTTCTGGCTGGGGCTGCTGATGATCTGGACCCTGGGGGTGAAGCTGCATTGGCTGCCGACCGGTGGCTTTATTGCCTTCGGCGACGACCCGGTGGGCTGGCTGCGCTCCATCGCCATGCCGGCCGCGGCACTGGCGCTGACCCAGATGGGCCCGCTGGCCCGCATGACACGGTCGGCAGCGCTTGAGGTGGCCAATAGCGATTTCATCCGCACCGCCCGCGCCAAGGGCCTGGCCGAGCCGCGCGTTTTCGCCCGCCACGTGCTGGCCGCCGCCGCGGTGCCGATCCTGACGGTGGCCGGCATCAGCTTCGGCATCACCCTCGGCGGCGCGCTGGTGATCGAACAGGTGTTTTCGCTGCCCGGCGTGGGCCGGTTGGTGATCGGTGCTGTGCTGCGGCGCGATTGGCCGGTGATCCAGGGTGGGTTGCTGCTGACCGCCTTCGTGTTCGTGGCGGTGAATTTGATCGTAGACCTGTTGTACCTTTGGGTTGATCCCAGGCTGCGGGAGTTGCGGTGAAGGTCCCCGCCATCCTGAAGCGCCGGTCCTTCCTGATCGGGTTGGTGCTGGTCGGCGCGGTGGCGGTAACCGCCGGGCTGGCCGACGTGCTGGCGCCGTTCGACCCGGTGAAGAACAACTACCGCTACCGGTTGGGCGAGCCGAACGATATCTATCTGTTGGGCACCGACCGCTTCGGCCGCGACGTGCTCAGCCGCATCCTGTACGGCGCGCGCGTCTCCCTGCGCATCGGCATCCTGGTGGTGCTCGCCTCTGGCCTGATCGGCGGGTTGGTGGGGCTGGTGGCCGGCTGGTGGCCGCGCATCGATGCCTGGCTGATGCGGGTCATGGACGGGCTGATGGCCTTTCCCGGCATTCTGCTGGCGATCGCGCTGGCGGTGACGCTGGGGCCGTCGGAAATGACCGCTGTCATCGCGCTCACGGTCGCCTACTCACCGCGCACCGCGCGGGTGATGCGCGGCGCGGTGCTGGTTGCCCGCGCCCAGGACTACGTGGAAGCCGCCCGCGCGGTGGGCGCCAAAACCAGCCGCATCCTGCGCAAACACATCATCCCGGCGACCATGGCGCCGCTGATGGTGCAGCAAACCTACATCTTCGCCGTCGCCATCCTGGCCGAGGCGGTGCTGAGCTTCGTCGGCGTCGGCCCGCCGCCGCCGCGCCCAACCCTGGGTGCCATCATCGCCGACGGCCGTGACACAATGGTCGAAGCCCCCTGGATCGCGCTGTCGCCGGGCGTGGTGATCGCCATGCTGGTGCTGGGGCTGAACCTGCTGGGCGACGGCCTGCGCGATGCACTCGATCCGCGGATGAAGAACACGGTGCGCTAGCAGGGCCAGCCAGGCCCTCACCTCGCCACTTCGTCATACCAACCGTTGGAAATAGCGACCGACCCAGCAAAGGCAAGGCCAGGGCTCTGCCCCATAGGCACTAAGATAAGGGAGGCTGGGCTCTGCCCAGACCCGCCAGGTCCCGAGCGCGCCTTCGCGCGACGGGCCAAGCCCCTGGACCTTAAATATATGAAAATAAATGGGTTTCCAAAGGCCGTCGGCCTTTGGTGGGTCCAGGGCAAAGCCCTGGCCTTGGCTTTCTCTATCGGTCAATCATTAGAGGGGTTGGTAACAGCCCCCGACCTGGCGGACCCACTCGCCAAGGTTGTAGTGGTTGGCGATGCGGGTGATGCGGCCGTTGGCAAGGGTGAAGAAGGCGCCGGCCGGAAGGGTGTAGGTTTGGCCGGCGGCCGGCGGTGTGCCGGCGGGCACGCCCGGGTCGGTTTGCAGGTAGGTCCCGTGCACGGTGAATTCGGCGGCGGCGTGGGTGCCGGCGGGGTTGGTCATCACGATCAGATCAGTGATTTCCTCGCGGTAGCAGCGGTCCATAAGGGCCATGAAGCGGGCGAAGGCGTCGTGGCCGGATTCACGCCGGCCCTGGCTGATGTCGTGGGCCACGTCGTCGGCGAGCAGGGCAAGGAAGGCGGCACGGTCACCGCTGTTGAAGGCGTGGTAGTAGGCGCGCACCAGGGATTCGGCGTTGCTCATTGGGTCCTCAGCGGGTGATGAAGCGGCCGGAGGTACGCGGCGCGAAGGGGGAGGCGGCGATGGCGGCGGCGACCGTTTCGTCCAGCCCCGGGCCGGCATCGTAGGGGGCGATGGCGCGGTCGCGCAGCACGGCATAGCCGTCGCCGCCGCTGCGCAGGAAGTTGTTGGTCACCACGCGGTACAACCGCGCCGGGTCGATCGGGGCGTAGCCGCCGGCGCCGCCGACCTCCAGCGCCAGCAGGCGTGATTCGGCTGGGGCCAGCGGGTTCCAGGTAATGCGCAGCCCGGCCACCTGCGGGAAGGCGCCGGCGCCCATGCGGGCCAGGCCGTTGGCGATGGCGGCCTGAAGATCGGTGCCCGACAGTTGCAGCGTGGCCACCGCGTTGCCAAAGGGCAGCATGGTCAGCACGTCGCCCAGGGTGAGCTCGCCGCCCGGCAGGCCGGTGCGGATGCCGCCGGCGTTCATCAGCGCGATGTCAGCCCCCCGCACCGAGGCGAGCATGGCGTCGGCGATGAAGCTGCCGAGCGCGCATTCGCCGATGCGGCAGGTGGTGTTGCCGACCGGCGCCTCCGCGCGGCCGACGACGCGGCGGCGCACCCCTTCGAGCTGGGCGGCGTAATGGGCGACGATGGCGGCAACGCGGGGTTCTTCGGGCAGCGCCAGGCTGACGTGGCGGCAATCGCCGCCATAGGCCAGTACCGTGCCGTCCTCGGCGAGGTCGATATCCAGGCGCCCGAGGTAGCGGCCATAGGCCGCGGCCTGCACCACCACAGCGCGCCCGGCCGGTCCGCCGACCGCCATGTGCGCCGGGCCGGCGGCACCCGGCTCGCTGTCGGACAGCAGGGTGTGGGTGTGTCCGCCGACCACGACATCGACGCCCGGCACCCGGCCGGCCAGTGTCATATCGATGTCGAGGCCGAGATGCGACAGGGCGATCACCAGCCTGGCACCCGCGGCCCGCAGTGCCGCGGCGGAGCGGGTCAGTGCCTCGGCGGGCTCGGTGAAGCGGACAAGGGGGCCTGGCGAGGAGCCGATCGCCGTTTGCTGGGTGGTCAGGCCGACCAGGCCGATGCGCAGGCCGGCCTTGTCGATCATCGCATGCGGCCGCAGCAGACCGCGCAAATCGGGGTCGGATTCGGCATCGGTGTTGGCCGAAAGCACCGGGAAGCGCGCGGCACGCACGAAGCGGGCGAGGTTGGCCGGGCCGTGGTCGAATTCGTGGTTGCCCACCGCCATCGCCTCGGTGCCCAAGGCGTGCATGACGGCCAGTTCGACCTCGCCCTTCCAGGCGCTGTAGAACAGGCTGCCCTGGAACTGGTCGCCGGCATCGACCAGCAGTACTTGGCGTCCGTCGGCCTGGGCGGCCCCGCGCTCGGCGGCAATCGCGCTGGCCAGGTGGGCGGCGCCGCCGAAACAGGCCGGGCGGTCGGGGGCGCAGGCCAGCGCACGGGCATCGACCGGTTCGTGGCGCGCATGAAAATCGTTCATGTGCAGGATGGTCAGGCGATGCGCCTCCGCGCCCTCGGCCAGACGGGTGAGCGGCAGGGTGCCGAGTGCACCGAGGAACAGGCGGCGGGACAGGGTCATGGCGCAGCCTAGCCGATGTCATGGCTCCGCTGCACCCCTCGGCGTTGGCGGGGCTTGCCAAACCGCGGTGAGCGGACGATGTAAGACCAACAGGACCGATCGGGTCCAGTATGACGCAGATCCAGAGGTAATCGCATGTTCATCGAGACCGAAGGCACCCCCAACCCGGCGACCCTGAAGTTCCTGCCGGGGCGCGATGTGATGGGCGAACGCACTGCCGATTTCGCCAGCGCAGAGGCCGCCGACCGCAGCCCGCTGGCGGCCGCGATCTTCACCCTGCCCGGCGTGACCCGGGTGTTCCTGGGTGGCGATTTCATCACCGTTACCAAGACCGAGGTGATCACTTGGCAAGCGCTGAAGCCGCAGGTGCTCGGCGCGATCATGGAGCATTTTGTTGCCGGCCGCCCCGTGGTGGAATCCGACGCCGACGAGATGGACGAGGATGTCGACCCCGCCGACGTCGAGATTGTCGCCCAGATCAAGGAGCTGCTCGATACCCGCGTGCGCCCGGCGGTGGCCAGCGACGGCGGCGACATCGTGTTCCGCGGCTATCGCGAAGGCGTGGTGCGGCTGCACATGCAGGGCGCGTGCAGCGGTTGCCCGTCGTCGTCGGCGACGCTGAAGCACGGCATCGAGAACATGCTGCGCCACTACGTGCCGGAGGTTCTGCGCGTTGAGCAGGTGATGTACTGATGCCCTCGGACGTCACCAAGCCTGATACCACTAAGCTGGGTGACCCGGTGGCGAACCCCGCCGGCGGGGTTGAAGCCGCCGCCGCCGCCACCGAAGCAGCGCCGGTCCAGGCGGAGATAGCCGCCGACGCACCCGCACCTGTCGTAGCCGAAGCTCCCGCCACCGAGCCGGTGCCCGAGCCGCCGCGCGCCGGCACGGCGTTGGGCGACGAGGCGTTGGACCAGCTGTTCCGCTCCGCCCGCACCCAGTACGGCTGGACCGGGGCGGCGGTGAGCGACGACGACCTGCGCGCCATCTTCGACCTGATGAAGTGGGGGCCGACTTCGGCCAACGCATGCCCGGCGCGTTTCCTGTTCCTGCGCACCCAGACGGCCAAGGAACGGCTCCGGCCGGCCCTGTCGTCGGGCAACCTCGCCAAGACCATGCTGGCGCCGGTCACCGTGATCGTCGCCTATGACCCGAAATTCTACGACTACCTGCCGCGGCTGTTCCCGCATGCCGACGCCAAGCCCTGGTTCACCTCGAATCCCGAACTGGCGCAGGACACCGCGTTTCGCAACGGCACCCTGCAAGGCGCCTATTTCATGGTGGCGGCGCGCGCCCTGGGCTTTGGCCTGGGACCGATGTCGGGCTTTGACAATGCCAAGGTGGACGCCGAATTCCTGTCCGATCGCGGCTGGAAATCGAACTTCCTGGTCAACCTGGGGCACGGCGACCCGGCCGCGGAAAAACCACGCGGCCCGCGCTTCTGGTTCGACGAGACCTGCCTGATGCTCTAGCCCCGGGGCTTGTGAGCAACCCGGTGCACGGTCGCCAAAGTCGCGCGCTCCCGGTGAACGGAAGGAAGGTCTTCTTTTTGTGAACAAAAAGAAGCAAAAAAACTTTATCCGTTAGGGCAGTGATACTCTGGCCATGTGAAAACCCGAAAAAGCTACTCGCCAGGAATGGTGGGTCCGCGCGTTTCGTGACCGATTCGGATTTTCGGGTTCTCACA
>JBBQOT010000151.1:0-6874 GCA_038331165.1 Acetobacterales bacterium | reverse complement strand
TCATGCAGACGCCGGTGCCAGGAACCACGACGCCATTGCCAAAGCCGGCGCCGAGCGACTGGGTGATGCAGATTGCGTTGCCGAACTTGTCGGCGATGGAGAGCGAGGTCGTGTGCTCCTTGTTGAGATCGATCGGCTTGGCGGTGACGAACTGCTCGGTTGGACCCTCGATGGGCTTTCCGTCGGCCACGCGGGCGCGCAGCGTGGCGACATGGTCGTCCGAGAGGATCTCAGCGAGTTCCTGGGGATTAGGGTTGTTGCGGTCAATGCGCACGCCGGCAGCGAGTCGAATGGCGCGGTAAACGGTGTCCAGGTGGTCGGCGCCGTTGTGCTCCATGCCGCCGAGGTTGAAGCCCTCGAGGATGCGCAGGGTAAGGAGCCACTGGAAGCCCTCGGAGGGCGGGGCCATCGTGTGCATCTTGAGGCCGCGATAGTCGACGCTTATCGGGTCGACCCATTGCGGGCTGACGGCGGCAAGGTCTTCCTCAGTGATGCAGCCGCCGATCGATTGCAGATAGGTGGCCATCTTCTTGCCCAGCGGCCCGCCATAGAGATAGCCGGGGCCGTTGGCCACGATCCCCTCATAGGTCGCGGCCAGGTCGGGCTGCTTCAACACCTCGCCGGGTTTCACCACGCCGCGGCCAAAGGCGTAGACGCGGTTCAGTTCGGCGTATTGCGGATGGTCGTGTAGCGACACGCAAGACGCGTTGATCAACTCGACATTGAAGCGCCCCAGCGGGAACCCGTCGCGCGCCAGGGCGATCGCCGGCGCGAACACCTCGGCCAGCGACAGCTTGCCGTGCGCCCGCACCAGCTCACACCAGCCGGCGAGGTTGCCGGGGGTGCCGGAGGCGAGCGGGTGGCGCTGGATCTGTTCGCGCTCCTCGAACCTGCCGGCGGGGAATGTCGACGGGATGCGCGGGGAGTAGTTGAGGCAGCGCACACGCTGTTCGGCGGCAATGTAACAGGTGGCGTAGCCCAATCCGGCGAGGCCGGACATGTACGGCTCCACCACATTGAGTGCAGCGGTGGTGGCGGCGGCGGCGTCGAACGCATTGCCCCCCATCGCCAGCATGCGCGCGCCGGCGGAGGCCGCCAGCGGATGGGCCGCGGCAACCATGCCGTGCACCGATGAAACGATGGGCCGTTTTCCGTCCATGGAGATGTCCTCGCTATTGTCGTGCCTACGCACAATGCCAAAAACGCAAGTCTTATGCTAACCGTTTGGGGCGAGCCACGGCCAGGGAAGGCCAGGGCAGAGCCCCATAGGCACGAAGATAAGCGAGGCTGGGCGCTGCCCAGACCCGCCAGGTCCGGAGCGCGCCTTCGCGCGACGGGCCAAGCCCCTGGACCTTCTTATATAAAAAACTAAAAATTTCAATGGGTTAATAACTTAAGAACGCCAAGAGCCCCAGATCGATACGGGGGTTCGACCGCTGGCCGTTGGCACGGCCACTAAACATAATGGGATCAAAGGGTCCCTGACCCTTTGCGGGTCGAGGGCAGAGCCCTCGCCTTCCTTCTCTTGGTTTCTAAGGGGCAGAGCCCTCCCATTGCCCATCCGGATCGGTCAATCACGATCATTGCTGGTATCAGCCGGCGCCCGGCCGCCCTCGTTCGCAAGCCAGCCGCGCCGCCGCCAGCGCCGCATCGGTCATCGCCATGCGCAGCGCCACGCCCGGCAACGCCGCGGCCATCGCCAGCGCAATCGCCGGGTGCAACCCCGCCGCCCGGCCCAGCAACACCACGTCGCGCACCCCCGCCCGTGCGATCAGCGCGCGCGCCAGCACCGCCAACTCCCGCCCCGCCTCGCGCAGCACATCCATCGCCGCCGGGTCATCCTCGGCCACCTCGGCCACCACCTGCGCCAGCAGCGCCACCGCGGTGCGCCCGCCGCCATAGACATGCGCCCGCATCGTGTTCCAGCTCTCGCCACCCACCGCCGCAAACAGCGCCTGGCCCAACTTTCCCGGGTCCTCGCCCAGGTCGATCCGCCGATACACCAGGTTCAACGCCGCCCGCCCAATGGCAAACGCCGAGCCGGCATCGTCGATCAGAATGCCCCGCCCACCGACGCGCAGCACCGACCCGTCGCCGCGGATGTGCATCCCCACCGAGCCGGTGCCGGCATAGACCACATGCCCCTGCCCCGGCTTGAACACCGCGTGATAGCCGATCCACAGATCGTCCTGCACCTCGATGGCGGCGGGATCGATCCGCAGCGCCTCGGACAGCAGCCCCCGTGCCTCCGCCGCCTCAGCGGAATCGCCCGTCAGCCCGGTGATCCCCGCCACCACCGCGCCAATGCGCAAATCCGCCACCGCCGCGCCGAGTTCGCCAGCAAACGCCTCGAACCCCGCCCGCGCCTCGGCCAGGAACAAATGCCCCGTCACCGGTGCCGCCTCGCCGCGCGCCACGCTATCGCCGGCGCGGTCGCACACCACCCAGCGCACCGCCGTGCCGCCGGCATCAATGCCCAGGAAATTCATCGCGTCCTCGCCGCAAACCGCCGGGTGATCTCGCGCGGATTGGTGATCGCGGTCCCCACCACCACCGCAAATGCCCCCAGCTCGAACGCCCGTGCCACCTGCTCCGGCGTCTCAAACCGCCCTTCGGCCACCACCGGCACCGGGCAGCGCGCCACCAGTTCGCCCAGCAACGCCAGGTCCGGCCCCACGCTCGCCGCCCGCGCCGGCGTATACCCGGCCAGCGTGGTGCCGACATAGTCCGCCCCAAGCGCCGCGGCCGCCAGCCCTTCCGCCACAGTGGCAATATCCGCCATCACCGCCACCCCGAGCTCCTGACGGATGCGCGGGATCAGTGTCTCCACCGCCTCGCCGTTACGGGTGCCCGCCGTCGCATCCAGCGCCACCACATCGCACCCCGCCGCCACAATCGCCGCGGCATCGTCGAACCCCGGCGTGATGTACACATCGAACCCCTCTCGCCGGCGCTTCAACAACCCGATCAGCGGCAACCCGACCGCGTGGCGGATCGCCGCAATATCGGTCACCCCCTCGGCGCGAATGCCCGCCGCCCCGCCCTGCGCCGCCGCCAGCGCCATGGCCCGCATGAAATCCGCGCCATGCAGTGGGTTGTCCTCCCGCGCCTGGCAAGACACCACCAGCCCGCCCCGGCGCAGCGACGCCCGCACCACCCCGGCTTCGGCGCCCTAGGCCTTCGCCAGCTTCTGCTCAACAATCGACGCATACAGCGCCGAGCCATACGGCGTGCAATCGTCGTTGAAGTTGTACGCAGGGTTGTGCAACTGCGCGCTCTCGCCATTGCCCACCTGGATATAGGCGCCCGGCACCTTCTCCATCATGAACGAGAAATCCTCGCTGCCCATGCCCGGCGGCTTGGCCCGGTCCACCTTGTCATCGCCCGAAACCGCAGCCGCCGCATCGGCAAGTTCGGTGGTGCGGGCAGGGTCGTTGATCAACGGGGCGAAGATGAAACGGAAATCCACCTCCGCCGTCGCGCCGAACCCTTCGGCCACGCCCTTGGCAATGCGCTTCATCCCCTCCTCCATCTGCGTCATCACCTCGCGCTTGAACGCGCGGCAGGTGCCCGAAATGGTCGCCGTCTGTGGAATCACGTTATAGGCGTCGCCGCCGATGATCCTGGTCACACTCAGCACCGCCGTGTCGGCCGGCGCGATGTTACGCGCCACGATCGATTGCAGCGCCGTGGTGATATGGCTGCACACCAGCACGGGGTCGATGCTCGCCTCCGGCCGCGCGCCATGGCTGCCCCGCCCGGTCACATGGATGTCAAAGAACGCCCCACCCGCCGCCGACGGCCCCGGAGAAATCGCGAACTCACCCACCGGCATCCCCGGCCGGTTATGCATCGCGTAGATCGCATCACACGGAAACCGCTCGAACAACTTATCTTCAAGCATCGCCAACGCGCCGCCCATGCCCTCCTCGCCCGGCTGGAAGATGAAATGCACCGTGCCGCGGAACGTGTCCGACTGCGCCAGATACCGCGCAGCACCCAGCAACATGGTGGTGTGCCCGTCATGCCCGCAGGCATGCATCCGCCCCGGCGTGTTGCTGCGATAATCCAGGTTGGTCTGCTCATCCATCGGCAGGCAATCCATGTCCGCCCGCAACCCCACGCTCGGCCCAGCACCGCGCCGCAGCACGCCCACCACCCCGGTGCGCCCCACGCCCTCATGCACCTCGATGCCCCACTCGCGCAGCTTGGCCGCCACGATCCCGGCAGTGCGCGTCTCCTCCATGCCGATCTCGGGATGGGCATGGAAATCGCGCCGCATCGCCGTCAACTCGTCGTGGAAAGTGCGAATGGTCTCGATCGGCTTCATGGCAAGCGGTCTCCACTGGTTGGCGTCGAGTATGCCAGGGTGGCGAGGGCAGTCCAGACAGGAAGGCGAGGGCTGGGCTCTGCCCAGACCCGCCAGGTCCGGAGCGCGCCTTCGCGCGACGGGCCAAGCCCCTGGACCTTATCCTTTTACGAAAAACGAGATCTTTCAATAGGTTGTTAACTTAGGAACGCCAAGAGTTTCTTGGCTGGGCCAGCAGCCGCAGATTGGGTTCGACTGGTTGCCGCTGGCACGGCCACTAAAGGTAGTGGGATCAAAGGGTCTCTGACCCTTTGCGGGTCGAGGGCAGAGCCCTCGCCTTCCTTATCCTCGCGCCTATGGGACAGAGCCCCTTGCCTTCCTTGAACTATAGGTCAGCGGCCGGGCAAAATCTCGAACTCCAGCCCGCATCAGTCCACACCCCGCGGCAGCTTGGCCTGGGTCAACTCACAGAACATCGCCGCACCCAACGGAATGGCGTCGTCGTTGAAGTCATAGCCGGGATTATGCACCTGCACCCCGGTCGCCCCCGCCTCCCCCGGCGCCACATTGCCCAGGTTGATATAGGCCCCCGGCGCCTTCTCCATCACGAACGAAAAATCCTCCGACGCCATGATGAACCCATTATTCGTGTTCACGTTCTCCGCCCCCACCACTGCCCCGGCCGCCGCCACGATATCGTCGAACGCCACAGCGTCATTCACCAGCGGCGCGAAGATGAAGCGGAAATCCACCTCCGCCGTCGCCCCGAACGCCGCCGCCACCCCGGGCGCCAGCCGGCGCATCGCCGCCTCCACCATCTCCATGGTCGAGCGCAACGCGGTGCGCACCGTGCCCCGCAACACGGCGCTATCGGGAATGACGTTATACGCATCCCCCCCCTGGATCACCGTCACCGACACCACCGCCGTCTCGGCCGGAGGCACGTTGCGCGACACAATCGATTGCAGCGCCGCGTTGAGGTGGCACGCCACCAGCACCGGATCGATCCCCTGCTCCGGCAGCGCCCCGTGCGACCCACGCCCGCGCACCGCGATGTCAAAGAACGCGCCCGACGCCATCGCCGCCCCCCGCCGGATGGCGAATTTCCCCAGCGGCAGCGCCGGAGAGTTATGCAGCCCATACACGAAGTTGCACGGAAACCGCTCCAGCAACCCATCCTTCAGCATCGCCAGCGCCCCGCCCAACCCCTCTTCCGCCGGCTGAAAGATGAAGTTCACCGTGCCATTGAAATCGCCGTGCTGCGCCAGCCACCGCGCCGCCGCCAGCAAGATCGTCGTATGCCCATCATGCCCGCACGCATGCATCACCCCCGGCGTGGTCGACGAGTACGGCTTGCCCGTCTCCTCAGTGATCGGCAGCGCATCCATATCCGCCCGCAACCCGATCGACGCCTGCCCATTGCCCCGCCGCAGCACCCCCACCACCCCGGTGCCGCCAACACCGGCATGCACCTCGATGCCATACTCCTTCAACTTCGCCGCCACGATCCCCGCCGTGCGCGTCTCGGTGAAGCCGATCTCCGGATGCGCATGGATGTCCTGGCGCATGGAAGTGAACTCGGGATGCCAAGAACGGATGGTCTCAAGAGGGATGGCAGTCATGGTACGCTCCGGAATGAAAGGCCAGTATGGCCGCCAGCGGGCCGGCGTTCAATTCGCCGCGCACCCGTTGTAGCATCCCCCATGCGCATCACCCGCCTGCTCAACCGCCCCATCATCACCCCCAACCTGCACCCCAGTCTCGGCCCCAACATCCAAGGCCCCTCCCTGATCCGCGTGCCGGACTGGGTCCCCAACCCAATCGGCCGCTACTACCTCTACTTCGCCGACCACAAGGGCCGCTACATCCGCCTCGCCACCGCCAACGCCCTCACCGGCCCGTGGACCATCCACGTCCCCGGCGCCCTGCACCTGAACGACTCGCTCTTCCCCACCACCCCGCCACCCGCCACCCAAGAACAACTCGCCGCCGTCGAAGCCCGCATGCGACGCATCGGCATGGTCATCTCCCACAACGTCCTCACCGAAGCCACCACCCCCCACATCGCCTCGCCCGACATCCACATCGACCACGCAAACCGCCGCATCGTCATGTATTTCCACGGCCTGACCGGCGTCGGCGAACAAGCCTCCCGCGTCGCCCTCTCGCCCGACGGCATCACCTTCACCGCCCGCCCCGAACTCGTCGGCCGCACCTACATGCGCGCCTTCCCCCATGCCGGCCGCACCTACGCCCTGGCCATGCCCGGCGTCATCTCCCGCTCGGCTGACGGCCTCTCCGGCTTCACCGAAGGCCCCACGCTGTTCAACCCCCGCATGCGCCACGCCGCCCTGCTCCAGCGCGGCACCACCCTGCACGTGTTCTGGACCCAGGTCGGCGACGCGCCCGAAAGCATCCTGCACAGCACCATCGACCTCTCGCCCGACTGGATGGCCTGGCGCGACACCCCGGCCAGCACCGTCCTGCGCCCCGAACACCCCTGGGAGGGCGCCGACGCACCCTCCGTGCCGTCAATCACCAGCACCGCCTACGGCCACGTCAACC
>JBBQOT010000150.1:0-6898 GCA_038331165.1 Acetobacterales bacterium | reverse complement strand
ATCTTCGGCGTGCTGACCGTGGATGCCTCGGTCGCCTCGCGCGCGGTCTATGGCGGCACGGCGCCGGCCAATGTGACCGCCCAGGCACAGCGTTGGCTGGAGGCGTTGAAGTGAGGGCCCTGCCCTCAAACCCGCCAAGGGGCTTCGCCCCCTGGACCCGGACCAGGGGGCCGAGCCCCCAGGACCCTCGGCGATGGAAGCACCCGGTGGTCCACGTTCTGCTGCTCGCCATCGCCTTGACGGCCTGTGGCCGCAAGGGGCCGCCGCAGCCGCCTGGGCCGGCGGATCAGATCACCTTCCCGCGCAGCTATCCCGCGCGCTGAACGGCGGCCGGCAACGGCATCTCGACATCCGCCGTCGGCAGCTTCACCCGGTAGCACAGCGCATACAACGCCGGCAGGAACACCAGCGTCAGCCCGGTCGCCACCGCCAGGCCGCCGATCATGGCAATCGCCATCGGCCCCCAGAACACGTTCAGGCTCAGCGGCACAAACGCCAGAATGGCGGCCAGCGCCGTCAGCACCACCGGGCGAGCGCGCCGCACGGTAGATTCGACAATGGCCTCCGCCAGCGAATGCCCGGCGCCAAGGTCCTGCTGCACCTGGTCCACCAGGATGATGGAGTTGCGCATGATCATCCCGGCCAGCGCGATCACCCCCAGCAACGCCACGAAGCCAAACGCCGCGTCAGTCGCCAACAGGGCGATAACGGCGCCGATCAGGCCCAGCGGCGCGGTCGCCAGCACCAGGGCAACGCGCCCGAGATTCTGCAACTGGATCATCAGCAACAGGATCATGGTGCCGATCATCAGCGGAAAAATCTGCGCCAGCGAGGCGTTGGCCTTGGCCGATTCCTCGGCCGCCCCCCCGGTCTGGATGGTCACCCCTGCCGGCAGCGCAATCGCGCGAATGCGCGGCAGGGCAGCGGCGGTCACGTCGGGCGCCTGCAACCCGTCCTGGATCTCGGCGCGCACCGTCAGGAAGGCGGCGCGGTCGCGGCGCCACAGGATCGGCTCCTCGGCGGTCGGCACGATGCGGGCAAGCTGGGACAGCGGCAGCGGCCCCGACTGCGTCATCAGCACCAGGTCAGACAGGCGGTCGAGGTCCAGGCGCTCCTCCGGCGCGGCGCGCAGCACCACGTCGATCAACTTGGTGCCGGCGCGCAACTGGGTGGCGGTGGTGCCCGAGATCTGCGCCTGCAACGTTTGCGCGATCTGCGCCGGCGACAGGCCCAGCGCCCTGATGCGCGCCTGGTCGAGTTCCAGGGTAAGCCCCGGCGCCCGTTCGCCCCAGCCGATTTCGGCCCGTCGCGCCCCCGGCGTGGCCCGCAGCGCCGCCAGCGCCTCGTCAGCCACCGCGCGCACTGCCTGCATGTCGGTGCCGACGACGCGGAACTGCACGGGAAAGCCAACCGGCGGGCCAAGCTCCAGGCGGGAGACGCGCACGCGGGCCTCGGGCACGCCCTCGTCGGCAAAGAACGCCATCAGCCGGGCGCGCGCGCGCTCGCGACCCTCCATGCCAGTGGTGGTCAGCACCATGGTGGCCACCGCGTCGTTCGGCAGGGTGGGGTTCACGGTCAGCTGGAAGCGCGGCCCGCCATTGCCGATATAGGCGGTGAACCAGCTGATATCGCGCTTCAGCTCGGCGTCGGCCACCAGCTTCGCCTCGATCTTGGCCACTGCCGCGGCCGTGGCAGCATGGCTCGCCCCCTGCCGCAGGGTGACGTCGAGCAGCAGTTCCGGCCGCGCGGAGGAGGGGAAGAATTGCTGCTTCACCATGCCCATCCCCGCACCCGACAGCACCAGCAGGGCCACGGTGGCGAGCACCACGGTGCGGCGCCAGCGTATCGCCCACTGCACCGCGCCTCGCAGGCCACGATAAATGCCGGTTTCGTACATCGCGGCGTGGCCATGCGCCGAGGGGCCATGCGCCCCGCCCGGCTTCGGCGCCGGCAACAGCAACACGCCCAGGAACGGCGTGAAGACTACGGCCACCACCCAGCTGGCCAGCAGCGCGATGCCCACCACCCAAAAGATGCCACCGGCATATTCCCCGGTGGTCGAGTTCGCCAGCCCCACCGGCAGGAACCCCGCGGCGGTCACCAGCGTGCCCGAAAGCATGGGAAAGGCGGTGGAGGTCCAGGCATGGCTGGCCGCCCGCACCCGGTCCCAGCCTTCATCCAGCTTCACCACCATGGTCTCGATGGCGATGATCGCGTCATCCACCAGCAGGCCAAGCGACAGGATCAGCGCGCCCAGCGAGATGCGTTGCAGCTCGATGCCGGCGGCTTGCATCACGATGAACACCAGCGCCAGGGTCAACGGCACGGCCAGCGCCACCACCAGGCCGGCGCGAAACCCCAGCGAGACGAACGACACCAGCAGCACCACGGCCAATGCGGCCACGAACTTCATCAGGAATTCGCCAACCGCCTCCTCGACCACATGCGGCTGGTCGGCGATCTGTTGCAGGTCGAGCCCCAGCGGCAGGTCGGCCTGCAATCTCGCGGTCTCGGCCGCCAGGGCGGCACCGAACGACAGCGCGTTGGCGCCCTTGCGCATGGAAATGGCGATGACGACAGCACCCTGGCCGTTGTGCCGCACCTCGGAGAACAGCGGCTCCTGGTAGCCGGCCCGCACGGTGGCGATTTCGCCCAGGCGCAGAGTGCGGCCTGCGCCGGTGCCGGCGGCGCTGGCGACGGGAACATCGAGCAGCGCTGCCACCCCGCCATCCGCCGCCGCACCCAGCGCCCCGGTCAGGCGCACCGGCACCCGGCTGCTGGCGGTATCCACGATCCCAGCGGCGGCCACCAGGTTCTGCCGCGCCAATGCTGTGGAAATCTCGTCTACCGTAACACCAAGCGAGGCGAGGCGGGCCTGGTTGAACTCCACGAACACGGTGCGCGGAATCTCGCCCAGGATGTTCACCTTCTCGGTGCCTGCAACCTTGAGCACCCGGTTGCGGATGCCCTCGGCGGCACGCACCAGGGTGGCGTTGTCCGCCCCGGTCAGCGCGAAGACAGCGCCATAGACATCGGTGAACTCGTCGTTGGCCGACGGCCCGATCACCCCCTGCGGCAGGTCGGGGCGCAGGTCGTCCAGCCGCTTGCGCACCTGATAGAACAGATTGGGCACCAGGGCCGGCGGCGTGTCGTCGCGAAAGCTGATCATGGTCGCGACGAAGCCGGGGCGGGTGAAGGTGTCGAGGTGGTCGAGATAGGGCGTGTCCTGCAGCTTGCGCTCGATCCGCTCGGCCAGCAGGGATTGGGTTTCCGCCGCCGTCGCCCCCGGCCAGACCGCGGTCACCACCATCAGCTTGAGCGTGAACGCCGGGTCCTCGCCACGGCCGAGCTTGCTATAGGCAAACCCGCCGGCCAGGAACAACAAGGCGATCAGGAAGCCGGTCAGGCTGCGATGCGCAACCGCCCAGGCGGAAAGATTGAAGCCTGACATCGCGCCTACTCGCCCAGGCTGGCGATGCGCACGCGTGCCGCGGGGTCCAGCTTATGGCCGCCCAGCGCCACGATCGTCTCGCCGGGAACCACGCCGGTCACCAGCGCCCGATCCTGGCGCAGCGCGATGATCTTCACCGGCCGCGCGGCGACCGCATTGCCGTCGATCACCCACACGATCGGACCCTGGCCCCGGTCGGCCAAAGCGGCGGCGGGCACGGTGGCCAGCCCCTCGGGCAACGGGGCACGCAGCGCGACGGTCGCACTCATGCCGATCGCCAGCCACGGCGGCGGTGCATCCAGCGTGAAGCGGGCGGCATAGGTGCGCAGCCCCGACGTGGCGGCCGCCGCAAGCTCGCGCAGCCGGGCGGGAATGGCGGCATCGGGCTTGGCCCACAGCGCTACTTCGGCGGCGGCGGCGGCAATTTCGGCCAGCGCCGTCTCGGGCAACTGGACCTCGATTTCAAGCGCGCCCAGTTCGGCAAGTCGCAGCACCGGGGTCCCCTCGGCCACCACGGTCCCGCGGTCGGCCAGCACGGCGGTGACCACGCCCGCTTCGGCTGCCCGCAGCACGGTGTGGTCGAGCTTGTTGCGCGCCAGCGTCAGCGCGGCGCTGGCCGATTGCACCCGCTGGGCGGCTATTCGTGCAGCCGCCTGCTTCTGGTCATCGACGGCGGCCGAGGTCCAGCCGGCGGTGGCCAGCGTCCGGCTCCGTCCCGCCTCCGCCGTGGTCAACACAGCCTGGGCCTCAGCGCTGGCAAGGTCCGCTTCGGCACTGCGAACGCCAAGCGCGATATCGGTGTCATCCAACCGCGCAATCACCTGCCCGGCGACAACCCGGGCGCCAACATCCACTTCGCGCGCGATCATGCGCCCGCCGGCGCGAAAGCCGATATCGGCCTCGCGGCGCGGCTTCACCAGCCCGGGGTAGCGCCGCGCCGCAGCATCCTGCGCCGGCTGCACCCGCGTCGCCAGCACCGGGCGCACCGGCTGCTCAACAGTGGCCTGCGCCCGCTCGAAGCAACCGCCCAGCACCAGTGGCAGCAGCAATATCTGGAGAGCTCGCACGCGCATCCGGGGCCACCTCGTCAGGTCGTGATACCAAGGTGACATTAACCGTGACGAATGTCAATATTCGTCATTTTCCGTATGGCGCTAAGGCCGCAGGGCACGCAGCACCAGTTCCGCCATACCAGCCGCCATGGCGGGCAGATCCTCGTCGACGCATTGCTCGATCAGGATAGGGTGGCAGAAATTCATCGTGGTCGCATGGATCAGGCGGGAGAACCGATGCGGGTCAATCGCACGATCGAACACGCCCATCGCCTGCCCATCCAGCACCACATGGCGGATCGCGGTATCGATGTCGTGGATGAACGCATCGATAATCGACCAATGCTCCTGCATGGCCGCACTGACCATGTCATGCATACGCTTCTCGGTGAAAAACAACTGCACCGTCTTCTCATGAAACGCCTGAAAAATCAGCCGAATCCGATCGGGCGGCGCAGCAGGGCCACGCGCGATCGCCCAATAATGCTCGCTCAACCCGCGCAGCAGGCGGGTCGCAATCGCCTCGTTGACCGCCGCCTTGCTGGGAAAAAACCGATACACGTTGGCCGGCGACATGCGCAGCGCGCGCGCAATATCGGCCACCGTCGTCTTCTGATAGCCCATAGTGCGGAACAGCTGCTCCGCCGTGGCCACGATAGCCGCACGCGTGGCATCCCCGCGGGCGGCGCGCGATGGGTCGGGAACGATCAAACCGGCCGGGCTGGAGGACATCCCTGACATATATCAAAATCCGTCAGGCATTGCACCTCCTTTGATGCTAGTCGGCCTTCGTGTCGTGAAACCACGCCTCGACAGGCCCGGCAAGCTTCATCGTCATCGGGTTGCCCCGCCGATCAAGCGTCTTGCCGACCGCCATCCGCACCCAGCCCTCGCTGATGCAGTATTCCTCCACATTGGTCCGCTCCACCCCCTTGAAGCGGATGCCGACACCGCGCTCCAACAGCGCCTGTTGATACCAGGGGCTGCGCGGGTCGGTGGACAGGCGGTCGGGCGGGTCGCTGGTTTCTTCGCTCATGACGGCCATATAGCGCGCTCGCGCCGTTGCCGCCTATGGTCCCCCGAATGCCCCGCCCAACGCCCCTCGACCTCCTGCGCCGCCACGCGCTCGCCGCCGCCTTCCCCCGCCCCGCCACCCTGCCGGCGGCGCTGGCCGCGATGGGCTTCGTCCAGGCCGACCCGATCCGCGCCCCAGCCCGCGCCCAGGATCTCATCCTGCGCCACCGCGTGCACCACTACCGCGCCGGCGAACTTGAACGGCACTACCCCCGCCTCGCCCTGGAGGAAGGCTACCTGCACGTCTACGGCTTCATGTCGCGCGAACTGCATGCCCTGCTGCACCCCCGCCACCACCCCGCCCTGCCCGACGGCGTGCTGGTCCCCGACGGCATCGCCGCCGACGTGCTGCACCACGTGCACCGCCACGGCCCAACCCATCCCGCCGACCTGGCCACCGCGATCGGCACCGGCCTCACCCTGAACGCCTGGGGCGGCCAGTCCCAGGCCACCACGCGCGCACTCGACCTGCTGCAACACCACGGCCTGCTCCGCGTCGCCGCGCGGCGCGCCGGCATCCGAATCTACGCCCCCGCCGCACCCCCGCCCGAACCCCTCACCCCCAACCAGCGCCTGGAGCGCCTGGCCATGACCCTGGCCCGCCTCCTCGCCCCGGTCGCCCAACCCACCCTGACCGGCCTCACCGCAAAGGTCGCCCGCATGACCGTCGGCGCCGTCGCCCGCCCCGGCCCGGTCGCCGACCTGCTGGCACGCGGCCTGCTCGCAGCAACTGAGGTCGACGGCACATCCTATCTCTGGCCTACCGATACACCCCCACCCACCAGCGCACCCCCCCCCACGCTGCGCTTCCTCGCCCCGTTCGACCCGCTGGTCTGGTGCCGCCGCCGCTTCGCGCATCTCTGGGGCTGGGAATACCGCTTCGAAGCCTACACCAAGGCCGAAAACCGCCTCCGCGGCTACTACGCCCTGCCGATGCTCTGGCGCGACGCCGTCATCGGCTGGGTCACCGTCGCCCGCACCGCCCACGGCCTGGACGTGCAGCCCGGCTTCATCACCCACCGCCCAGCCGACGCCACATTCACCCACGCCTTCGACGCCGAAGTTGCCGCCATGGAAGCGTTCCTGGGAACCAGCGAGGTGGGTTTGCGCCTTAAGCAGGAAGATTAAGGAAGACCGGGCTCTGCCCAGACCCGCCAGGGGCCAAGCCCCTGGACCTTATTCTATAAAAAAATCCCGCATTACAATAGGTTGGTATTATTGGAACCCCAAGAGTTTCTCGGCTGCGCCAGCAGCCCAGATCATCGCACAGGTTCCAGTGGTCACCATTGACACACCCACTAAAGGTAATGGGATCAAAGGG
>JBBQOT010000149.1:0-6905 GCA_038331165.1 Acetobacterales bacterium | reverse complement strand
GCATCACCAGAAGCATACCGGCGAGATGATCGCCCGCCCGGCGACCGCACCTTCGGGGGCCGATCGCCTGTCGGCTGCGGAGTTGCTAGCGCGGATCGATGCCGCGATCTGCCTGCAGAACACCGCGGAGAGCCAGGCCTGGGTGCAGGCCTATCTGGACAATATGACCGACCGGAAGCCGTTGGTGCGCACGCTGGCGCTGGCGGCCTGCAAGATCGGCAACGACCCGCATAACCAGGAAATTCCGCAGAACATGCTGGAGGATTTTGCCAAGAACCGCAGCCCGAACCGCGACAGGCTGCTGCTGGCCTGCACCCAGCATTGCGCCGGGCATCGGAAATATGGCGACATCCTGGAAGCCGCCCGGCGGTTCAGCGATGGCACGGGGGTGACGCTCCAGTAGTATTAGTTCGCCAATGATTGACCAACGATAGAAGGACATGCTGCGGCTCTGCCCTCGCGGCGCGAAGCCGCACCGACAGGGACCCGCCAAAGTCCCGAGCGCGTCTTCGTGCGACGGTCGACGGCCTTTGGAAACCATTTTATTTCAATAATATGAGGTCCAGGGGCTCGGCCCCTGGCGGGGTGCGGGGCAGCGCCCCGCGCTTCCTCTCCGTGGTCTTCTCAAGCTGCGATCTCGCGAATCACTTCATCCCAGGCGCCGAGGAAGGCGTCGGCGTGTTCCTGCTTGAACACCAGTGGCGGGCGGATCTTCACCACGTTGCGGAAGATGCCGGCGTTCGAGGTCAGGAACCCTTTGTCCTTCAGGCGGTTCACCACATCGATGGTGAGGTCGACATCGGCGGTGCCGTCGGGCTTGACCATTTCGACGCCGACGAACAGTCCAATGCCGCGCACGTCGCCGATGGCCGGGTGGGCGCCGGCGCGTTGCTGCAACGCGGCCTTGAGAGAGGCGCCCACCGTCGCCACGCTATCGACCAGCCCTTCGCGCTCGATGTAGTCGATCACCGCGCTGCCGACGGCGGCCTGCAACGGGCTGGAGGCGAAGGTGTTGAAATAGCGCGTGCGGGCACGAAAGATGTCGACCAGCGCCTTGCTCGCCGCAGTCGCCGCCAGCGGCAGGCCGTTGCCCATCGGCTTGCCGGTGACCACGATGTCGGGCACCAGGCCGCTGACCTCATAGCCCCACCATTTGCCCGGGCGGCAATAGCCGGCCTGGACCTCGTCGGAGATCACCAGCCCGCCGTTACGGTGCACCAGGTCGCTGGCCTTGGCCATGAACCCGGCGGGGATATTCGGCAGCCCCTCATTGGCCAGGATCGAGCACAGGATCAGCCCGGCAAACCCCTCGCCCGAGGCGTTGAGGCTGTCGATCGCCTGTTGCAGCTTGGCCAGATAGGCGTCGGTCAGTTCGACCTCAGACAGGCCGGCGGCGATCGGGCGATAGGTCTCGGGGAACGGGAAGCTGCGCACGTCGGGCACCGCGTTGTTGCCGAGCGACAGGCGGGTTAGCTTGCTCACCAGCTCGGAATTGCCGTGATACGTGCCGTCGGTGCAGATGATGCCCTGTTTGCCGGTGGCAAAGCGGGCCATGCGCAGGGCGACCTCGTTGGCCTCGGTGCCGGAACAGCTGACGATCACGCTTTCGATCGGGCCGGCGGTGGGCTTGCCGGCGTGCAGGCCGGCGAGCTTCTCGCAGAATTCGACGATGCCCTCGTGCAGATAGCGGCTGTGTACGTTCAGCGTGGACTGGGCCCGCGTCATCGCCTCAACAATCGCCGGATTGGCGTGGCCGACGCAGGGAACGTTGTTGTACATGTCGACATAGCGCCGGCCGGCGGGGTCGTAGAGATACACGCCGTCGCCGCGCACCAGATGCAGCGGCGTGGTGTAGAACAGCGGCGTGCCGGCCCCCATCGCCTGGTCGCGGCGGGCCTGAATCTGTTGGGTGCTGCTGTCCATCGTCATTCTCCGGCGGTTCGCAAGGTGGGGTAGCGGACCGCATGTGGGACGTGCTGTCCAGCCCCCGGGGCGGTGGGTTGTTTGCGTGAAAGCAAGAATATTTCACCGGGAGGCGGGGTGACGGGGGAACGGACGGGGGAGAGGGCCTGGGGGAAAAGATGTCGGTGCTATTGTTTTGAATTCGTCATTTTTTGGGCGCGGTTGGGCGATCCCGGAAAGGGGTGTTTGGCGACTGATTGGGGGTTGGACCGGCGAAAGGGGGGGCTCGCGCCTGGCGTCGGGGTGGGGGAACTGGGATGTCGGTGGCCGGCGAGGGCGTTTGGGCGATGGCAGGCGCTGATTGAGTGTGCGGCGAGCGATGCGGGGGGAGGCAGCGATCACGGGGGGGCGCGTGGCGACCGGGATGGCGCGGTGCGTGCCCGGCGTTGGCGAGGGTGGCGGGTGTGCGGGGCGCGCCCGAGTTCGGGGTGCCCGCGTTCGGGGTGCCGGTGTCGGGCGGGCACGGCTGGGCTGTGTGGAATTCGGGGGTGGCGTGAGGCCGGGGGCGGCGGGTGGGCGGGGCGGGGAGGTTGCCTGCTTGCCAGAGCAGGATGATCTGTTCCAGGCGGCCGAAGATGCGCGCGAAGATGGCGGCGATCATGGCGTGCAGGGCATTGGACAGCATTCCGCAGGCCCCGGAGGAGGGGGCGGTGGCGAGGCGGAGGCTGGCGATCGCTGCGCCAAGAGGGGTGGATGGAATTAACATTCACCGCCATACTAACTAACTGTCAATGACGATGCAAGAGGAAAATCTCCGGGGTTCGATGTTTTTTTGGTGAGAAGGGGCGGAATCGTGGGTCCTTCGCGTTGCTCAGGATGAAGGTGGGGTTGGTGGGGCGCCCCCCTCCGGCTCCCCCCGCAAGCAGTGGGAGGGAAGCAAGTAAGCAACTGGATGAAGTTTTTTTGCTTCTTTTTCTTCACAAAAAGAAGACTTCTACCTGCCCTGCCCTGCCCTGCCCTACCCGGCTCGCCCGAGTGCCGCGGCGACCGCGGCCTGGACATGCATGGGCGCGATGTTCCAGCGCAGGCTGTGCACCCAGTCGGTTTTTTGCCCGGCCAGCGCGCGGCCGGGGACGCAGTCGTATTCGAGCCCACCCAGGGCGGCGAGGCGGCGGAAGGCCCAGTGTTGGTAGGCATCCATCACCAGTTCCACCACCTTGGTGCCCGGCCGGGCGAAAACGAGGTTGGTCAGGCCGGCGCCGTGTGGGGCGACGACGAGTTCGGCCTGGCGGAACAGCGCGGCCTGGGCGGCGAGGGACAGCGATTCCAGCTGGATCGGCACCACGCCGGCGCCGGAGAGGGCGTCGATCACTTCGGTTTCGTTCACCAGGGGGCGGTTCGCGGTGCCGCGCCGGTCGATATAGAAGCGGGGCGGCAGGGACGGGTTATGGGGGGCTTTCGGCACCAGGGCGGCGAGGTAGTTGTGCAGGTTTGGGTGGGGCCAGAAGCCGTCGGCCATGCGCCAGGGCACCAGGAGGTGTGGCACGGTCACTGAATCGGTCGGGCCGAGCGGCCATACTTCCAGCCCGCGGGCGATGCCGGACAGGGCCAGGGTTTGGGCGGCGAAGGGGGCGAGGTTGGCCGGGACGAGGATTCCGGTGCAGCGCGCCAACGTCTCAGCATTGACAGCGGCGAGGCGGCCGATGCCGTCGATCATCCAGTGATAGTAATTCCAGTGGCTGCCGCAGAGCAGGCTGAGCCAGGTGCCCTGCAGGGACACTGGCGGGGAGTCGCCGTGCAGGACGATGCCTTGTTCGGTCTTGGCGAAGCCTTGGCGCTGTTCGACGACATGGGCCAGCGTGTCGGCGACGACGTTGCCGGAGGGACTTGTACCTGCGCCGCCGGCGACGCGGGTATCTGCGCCGCCGGCGACGGCGACGTGGGTACCTGCGCCGCCGGCGACGGCGACGATGCCGCCGTCGCCGTGCACCAGCGCGTTCTTGAAGCCGCAGACCCAGGGGATCATCGAGCGGAACGAGGCGTCGTCCCATTTGGCGCCGCCGGGGGTTTCATGCCGGTCGAGCATCGGCATCAGCTGGGCGCCGACGCGCAACTGCGGCAATGCCACTTCGACCGCCTCGCCGGTCTGGGTGCCGTCGGCGAGGCCGCGCAGGGGGTCGCCCGGCTTGGCGTGGAAGATTTCGGCCAGGGAGGCTTGCGGAAGGGCGGCGCCAGGGAAAGCGGAGGGCGGCGGGGGTTCGGGCAGCGCGGTCGGTTCGGGCCAGGCGGGCAATGCGGAGGCCGGGCGGGCGCGGAATATCCCCATGCCGCGCAGCGTCATCACCACCTCGCCATGCTGGTTCAGCATCTCGGTGGCGGTGTGGACGACGCCGCGGTCGGGCTTGCTGTTGCTGCGCCGGGTCTCGGCGATGGTGACGCGCAGGCGCAGGCAGTCGCCGGGCTTCACCGGATGGGTCCAGCGCAGCTCGTCCACGCCGGGCGAGCCCATGGACGAATTGGCCGGGATGAAGTGGTCGACCAGCAGGCGCATGGCGATCGCCGCGGTGTTCCAGCCGCTGGCCACCAGTTCGCCGAACGCCGAGGCCCGCGCCGCTTCGGGGTCGGTGTGGAACGGCTGCGGGTCGTAGCGGGCGGCGAAGCCGATGATTTCGGCCAGCGTTATCTGGTGGTCGCCGAACTCGAAGACCTGGCCAGGGGCGAAATCCTCGAACCAGCGTTCCGGCGCGGCCATCTTCAGGGCGTCATCAGATGGGCGGGGTCGGGCTGTTTTTCGCCACGCTCGATCGCCTGGACGAGTTCGGTCAGGCGAGTGTGGGCGCCGGCGGGGCGGCCGATCTCCGCCCCCTTCTCTGCGACAAAGCCGTTCATGAAGGCGATTTCGGTGCGCCGGCCTTTCAGCATGTCCTGCCCCATCGACGGGCGCTGGAGGTTGCTGCGTGCGGCGGCATTGGTGCCGGCGAGCATCAGCGCCTCCACTTCCGCCAATGCCCCAGCATCACCCTCGCTGGCCAGCGCCAGCTTCTCCGGTGGCAGCTTGCCGATGTTCTCCAGCTGGTAGCCCAGCGCCTGGCCAATGCGGACGGCCTCGCCGCCGAGGCGGATTGAAAAGCGACGGAGCGCGTCGTGCTGATCGATCTCGTTGCCGCCGAGGCCGGTGGCCGCGGAAACGCCATTGCGCATGCCGTTCAGGCACAGCTTGGACCAGCGCTCGCCCCACAAATTGGTGGTGACCTTGACGCTGTCGATGCCGGCGATCATGGCGGCGATCTGCTCGGCGCGCGCGGTGACGCGGCCGTGCACCTCGCCGACGCGGAACACGGTGTGGTTGGCGCCACCTTTGGGGACGGTGCGGCGGATGTGCCCGGCCTGGAACATATCGACCGAAATCGCCGCGGCAATGCAGCCGAGCACCCTGCCCCAGCCTACAACGTTCGCGATGCGTTCTTCATTGATGCAATTCTGCAAGGACACCATGAAACCGCCGGGGGCGAGATATTGCCGCATCATCATCGATGCCCATTCTGTATCGTACGACTTCACAGATATGAAACAGATGTCGATCGGCCGCTGCGTGCTGAACGCCTGCACCTCGGTCAGGTGCATGATCGGCGGACGGGCGGTGACATTCTCCTCCTCGGTCATGCCGGTTAGAATCAGGCCGTGCGTGCGCACCGTCTCCACATGCTCGGGCCAGGCGTCGATCAGGGTCACGTCGTGGCCCATGCGATGCAGGTGGCCGCCGACATAGCCGCCGACGGCGCCCGCGCCCATGAAGGCGATGCGTGGTTTCATGGTGATAGTCTCCCCTTGTGCACGATGCGTCGGCGAAAGACTACGCCGGCCGGCCACGGGGGCAAGCCACCATCTCCAGCAGCGCGCGCCAAACTGCCGCCAGGCGTGCCAGCGGGCCGGGCTGCCGCCGGCGGGGCGCTGCCGGCGCAGGTGCCGCCGCCGCGGCCTTCGCGCCGGGTGCCGTGACCCGGTCGATCGCGGTGCGAATGCGCGCCCGCGCCCGGTGCAGCAACACGCGCTGGTTCTCCGGCGTGATCTGCAGCAGCGCACAGATCTCCTCGCCGGTCTTGTCCTCCATGTCGCGCAGGATGATCACCGCCTTCTGCCCGGCCGGCAGCGCCGCGATCGCGTCCTGCACATGGCTCCAGAGCTGGCGCCCACCCACCACCCGCTCGGGGTCAAGCACGTCCCACAGCCGCGGTGCCTCCACCCAATGCCCGTCGTCGCGAAAGGCCGAGGCCGGCACCGCGCGTTCCTCGCCCTGGGACCCGTCGAGCACCGACGGCAGGCCGACCAGGCGGCCTTCCTTGCCGATGCGGGTGCGGGCGCGGTTGAGCACGATGGTATAGAGCCAGGACGCCAGCGATGATCGGCCCTCGAAGCCGGAAATGTTGTTGAAGACGGCGATCCAGCTATCCTGGACTACCTCCTCCGCCTGGGCACGGCTGCCGATCACACCATTGGCCACGCCCACGAGCATGCCGTGGAAGCGGCGCACCAGGCGGCGATAGGCAGCCTCCTCGCCACGGCGCAGCCGTTCGAGAAACTCCGGACTATCGAATGCGCGGTCGTCCATGCTTGATCCAGCCCTTGCGCCGCGCATCGCTGTACCAGATATCGGCCCCGCGTGTAACGACACGGGTTGTCGGCGGTCGAACTGTCATGGGACGATCCGCGTCGTTGCCGATGGAGGCCTGTGTGCTGAAATGCCGTGACCTGACCGAACGGGCGTCGGAGCTGCTGGAAGGTGGGCTGCCGCTGCGCGAGCGCCTCGCGTTGCGCATGCACCTGGCGCTCTGCTCGATGTGCCGCGCCTATGTCGACCAGTTGCACAAGACCCGTACCCTGCTCGGCCAGCGCCGCTTCGATCCGCCCGACCGCGCCGCCGAGGACGCGCTGATCGCCAGCATGACCAGTGGCCGCACGACCGAGGGCTGATTGGTTCCCTTCTGCCGCGCGGCTGGTAAGCT
>JBBQOT010000148.1:0-6947 GCA_038331165.1 Acetobacterales bacterium | reverse complement strand
TGTTTTTTCTCATCGGTCGGGCGTTTAAACACCCTTGCGTCTTTTGGTTGTTTTGTCAACTGTAATTTGGCCCCGGGGGGGTGCCCAAACCCCCCCCCCCGCCACCACCCGCGCGGCCGGCGCACCCGCGTCGTCTCGGTTTCCGCCGGCCCGCCCAGCACGTGCGGATCATCATAGACCACCCGCCCGCCAACGCCCTCGCCGACTTGGGGCCCTGTCACGCGGCCCGCCCGCTCATTCGGTATAGCCGAGCGGCATGCCCGCACCGGTCAGCGCCGCCTCGCGCGCCTTCATCCAGGCGGCGCGGAACGCCTCCTTGTCGTCGGGCGGGCTGGTCTTCAGGAATGCTTGCCAGGCGATGCCCAGCGTCTCCTGCCGCTTCACCAGCATCACGTTGTTGCGCTCGGCGGCCTCGGTCCACACCCCGGCCTCCTTCAACGCCCGCACCGACCCAGCGTGATAGGGCATGCTCCAGGTCAGGTTCTGCCGCTTGGCCTCCAACCCATCCACGCCCACCACCACGTCCTTGTAGTCGCCGTAGTGCTCGATCATCGCGCTGGCCAGTTGATAGATCGCCCCCTCGCCCTGGTTGGTATAGGCGATGAACATCGGATAGGGGTACACCGGCAGTTCCAGCACCTGCCCCGCCGCGTAGCCGGCGCCACAACTCGAACCGTGCGGATAGAAATACGGCGCGATCTTCTGCACCCGCTCCCAACCCGCCTTGTCCGACGCCGGGAATTCCGGCCACACCACGCCGCGCGGCGAGTTCTCCGCCTCCTTCGCCTGGCCGGAGATGGTCGAGGCAAAGGCGATATCCGCCTCGTTGTTGATGAAGCCCTTGAACATCGCACCGTACGACGAGAACTCCACCAGCGTCACGTCCTTCGCCGTCAATCCGGCAAAGGCGATCAGCGCCAGCATCGACTGGTTGATCGCCGGCGACCCGCGCACCGTGCCCATGCGCTTGCCGCGCAAATCGGCCATGGTGCGCGCACCAGTATCCTTGGCCACCGCGATCGCCTGGCCATTGCACGACGACGACGACAGGATCAGCCGCGCCGGCTGCGGCCCCCAGTCGCGCGCGGCGAAGTCCAGCACCCCCTCCTGCGCGAAATAAGTGCCGATCCCGTTGGCCGAAATCTGCACCCGCCCCGTCTTCAACGGCGCCATGCGCGCGGTGTCGTTGCCGGCCGGCAACACCCGCAAATCAACACCCAGCCGCGCCTTGAGCATCTGTCCCACGGCAACAATCTGGTTGAATCCGTTCGACCCGGTCTCATAGGCGGTGGCCGAGATGCTGGCCGGCAACTTGTCCTGCGCCAGCGCGGGTGCCAAAGGGGCGGCTGCGGCGGCAAGGGCGGCGGCACCAACCGCGGCAAACCGCGCGGCCAGCCTGTGTACTCGGCGCATGATTATGGAGCCTCCCGTTGCGGCGCCTATTGAAGGCGCATGTCGTGTCGCCTTGCAGATCGCGCCGACGGCACTCCGCCGCCCAGGATCGTATACCGTCGAAGTGCCGGCACCGGGGCGCGCGGATGGTGGGCGCGACAGGGATTGAACCTGTGACCCCCGCCGTGTCAAGGCGATGCTCTCCCGCTGAGCTACGCGCCCATCCGCGGCGTCTCCATAGAACGAGCAATTTGCACGCGCAAGCGCCCTCCGCGGCGATGCTTCGCAATGGCGATTGCCGCGCGCGGGCCAAGCCGCTTGAATGCCGCAATGGATTTGCCCCTGCCTGCCCTCGGCTGCCAGAGCGACGACGCCGCTGCATCACCGGTACTGGTGCTGCGCCCCACGGTGCCCGTCGCCCCCATAGTTTTCGCCTCGCCGCATTCGGGGCGCGACTACGCGGCCGACTTCGTCGCTGCCTCCCGCCTCGACGCATTGCGCCTGCGCCGCAGCGAGGACAGCTTCGTCGATGAACTGTTCGCCGAGGTGCCGGCACTGGGCATGCCGCTGGTCTGCGCTACCTTCCCGCGCGCCTTCTGCGACGCCAACCGCGAACCGTGGGAACTCGACCCCGCGATGTTCACCGATGCGCTGCCCAACTGGGTGAACACCGCCAGCCCGCGCGTCGGCGCCGGCCTGGGCACCATCGCCCGCGTGGTGGCCTCCGGCGAGAGCATCTACCGCGGCAAACTGCGCTTCGCCGAAGCCGAAGCCCGCATCCGCGGCTGTTGGGAGCCGTTCCACGCCGCACTCACCACCGAAATCGAGGCCGCCCACGCCCGCTTCGGCGCCTGCGTGCTGATCGACTGCCACTCCATGCCCGCCAACTCCCTGCCGCCGCGCGGCCAGATCGACATCGTGCTGGGCGATGCCCACGGCACCTCGTGCGCGCCTGCGGTGGTCCACGCCGTGGAGGAGGTGCTCACCGACCTCGGCTTCACCGTCCGGCGCAACGATCCCTATGCCGGCGGCTTCATCACCCGCCACTACGGCCGACCACGCGAGGCCATCCACGCCGTGCAGCTGGAAATCAACCGCACACTCTATATGGATGAAGCGCGCATCGAGCGCCTGGCCGGATTCGAAGCGGTGCGCCACCGCCTGACCCGCGCCGCCGCGGCCATCGCCGCCCGCGTCGCCAGGCTGCCTCTGGCATGAGGCTCCGGCAGCACGGCAAAAAAAGGGCGGTGCCCGAAGGCACCGCCAAGTTTAGGGAGGAAACGTCCAAGAAGCAGAAGGCAACTGAATGCCTCGCTGCGATCCCCAACATAGGCGACCGATCATTCGTACGCAAGCAATTTTTCGCATTGCAGCATTTTATCGCCCACATCGGCCTCACCGGCCCCCCTGGCACGAAACGGTCGCGACAACGGCTCCCGACTCACTGGAATCCGTGGCACGACCCACCCCATGGCACGATTGTGATTCCCCGCCGGCATAAGGCAGCGGTAAATGGTGCCATGCGTCGCACCATCATTTCAGCACTCGCCGTTGCCGCCTGCCTGCCCGCCCTGCCCATCGGCGCGCGGGCGCAGCACCCGGCGCCCCGCGCCACCGCGATCACGCTGCCTGCGCCGCCCCCCGGCCTGCAATGCCGCCAGGCAATCACGGCCGCCGAACGCGCCACCGCGCTGCCGCCGCAGTTGATGGCCGCCATCGCCCGCGTCGAAAGCGGCCGGCCGGATGCGCGCGGCGTGGTGCATCCCTGGCCCTGGACCATCAACGCCGAGGGCGCCGGCCAATTCTTCGAAACCCGCGAAGCGGCCCTGGCCGCCGTGCGCGCGCTCCAAGCGCGCGGCGTCCGTTCGATCGATGTCGGCTGCATGCAGGTGAACCTGCACCACCACCCCGCTGCCTTCGCCACGTTGGAACAGGCCTTCGACCCCGCCGCCAATGCCACCTATGCCGCGCGCTTCCTGGGCAAGCTCTATGCGGTCACGCGCGACTGGACGCGCGCGACCGCCTTCTACCACTCCGCCACCCCGGAGCTGGGCGAGTCGTACCAGCGGCGCGTTGCCGCGGTATGGCCTGCCGAACAGCGCCACGGCGGAGTCGGACTCTCGCTCGACCAGGCGAATGCGTGGTCGTCCAATGCCTTCACCCGCAATGCCTGGAACACCGCCGGCCCACCGCCCTCAGGGCCGCTGGCCCGGTCCGGCCGGCCGCTGGCGGGCGCGGGGCTGCCCGCCGCGCGCCTGGGCATGGCCGGACTGCCGGCCGCGACGCGGTTCTGAGCCGGCGGGGTGCGCCGCGGGCACCCCTGGCCCGCGCTGGCAATTGGCTTCGCATGGCTCCTGCCGATCGCGGCCCTGGCCCCGCACCGCCACTGGGACCCTGACGAGTTCGAGCACGCCCAAGCCGCCTGGCTGGTGGCCGAGGGCCTGGTCCCCTTTGCCGATTTCTTCGAGCACCACACGCCGCTATGGTACCTCCTGGCCGCCCCGTTTGCAGCCTGGGCCGATCCGGTGGTCTACGACCGCGCGATCATTTTTCTCGTCGGCGCCCGCTTCGCTTCACTGGCGCTGAGCCTGGGCGTAATGGCCGCCACCTGGGCGCTCGCCCGCCGCCTTGTCGGGCACCACGCCGCCACCGTCGCCGTGGCGTTGCTGGCTGGAAGTTTCTTCTTCATTCTCAAGGGTATCGAGGTCCGACCTGATCCACTGGCGACGCTCGCACTGGTAACGTCCGTCTGGGCCATGGCCCACGCCATGGCGGAACGGCGGGCCATGGTCTGGGCCGCGCTGGCCGGTGCCTGCTACGGCATCGCCCTGCTAGCCTCGCAGAAGGCGATCTGCGCCGCGCCGGGCCTGGCGGTTGGCTGCCTGTGGCTGGCGCTGCGCGGCGGCGGCGCCAGACGGGCGTTGCAACTGGCCGCCGCCGCCGTCGCCGGGGCAGCACTGGTCGCCATGCCGGTCATCGCGTGGTTTGCGGCACACGGCGCGCTGGGCCCGCTGTTCGACCTGACGGTGACGGCGAACCTCGCCTGGACCCGAGCGATGCAAGACAGGGTCTGGCTCCTGGCCGATCGGATGCTGCGCCAGGACCCTGCACTGGTGGCCTTGGCCGGAATCGGTTCGGTGCTCTTGGCAGGTCGGCGCCGCCGCCCGGCCGCGACCCTGCTGGTACTGCCGCCGCTGCTGTCGCTGGCCGCCGGCGCGGTCGCGCTGCCGGTGGTGCAGGAGCAGTATTTTGTCCTGGCCCTGCCCTTCGCCGCGATTGCCGGCGGCGCAGCAGCCGCATGGCTCTACCGCAGGCTGCCGCCTGGCATCCCGCGCCGCGTGGCCGTCGCCGGTATCGCCCTGCTGATGCTGGCCACCACCGCCCGCAACCTGCACGACGCCTTCCGTCATGACGACACTGCCACGCGCGCCAAATTGGCCCACCTGCTTGAAATGGCGCCGCAAGACGGCACGGTGATGGGCGGCTGGTCGACCGGCATCGCCTTCCGCCGCCCCGCCTGGTTCTATTTCTTCCTGCACGCTGAAGTGCAGGCGCACATCCCACCCCAGGCCTATGACGCGCTGGTGGCCGGGCTGCGCGCCGGCACCATCCGTCCGGCAATCATCGACCTCGACGCCGCGATGACAACCCTGCCGGCGCCGGTACTGGCGGAAATCCGCCGGCTCTATGTCCCGGTCGAGGTTTCCACGCTGCGGCGGCGCCGCGACGTTTCTGGTGAGTGATGGGCCTGTTTCACGAAGGCCAGGGCGAAGCCCCATAAGCGCTAGGATAAGAGAAGGCGAGGGCTCTGCCGTCGCGGCGCGAAGCCGCGCCACGGGACCCGCAAAGGGTCGAAGACCCTTTGATCCCATTATCTTTAGTGGCCGTGCCAGCGGCCATCAGTCGAAGCTGTGTATCAATCTGGTGCTGCTGGCGCAGCCAGGAAACTCTTGGCGTTCCCAAACTTTCAACTAATTGTAATTATTAATTATTCTTGTAAGTGAAGGTCCAGGGGCTTGGCCCCTGGCGGGTCTGGGCAGAGCCCAGCTTCCCTAATCTTCGCGCTGATGGCGCCAAGCCCTGGCCTTGCCCTACCTCCCTGGATTCACCATCAGCCCGCGAAAGAGAACTCTGCCCGGATTTCAGCGCTATGGCTGCCGATCCCCGGCACACTCCCGTATGCACGCGGCCCGTCGCTCAGGATTGCCGGCGGCGCCGCCACAGCCACGGGTCCGGCCGGGGTTTCCACCGTGATCCGCCGCAACGCCGGGTGCCGCGCGAACTCCGCCACCCCGTTGACGAACCCATAGGCAGTCCTCGCCGTCCGCAGCCGCGCCGCCGCCTCGTCGCGAGTCAGCGTCAGGAACACCGCGCCCACATGCCCGTCCACCACCGCCCGATTGGCCACCCGCACCACGTTTGTCTCGAACCCCGGACGTTGCGGCAACCCAGGTTCCAGCATGAAATGGGCACAGAAATCAGCCCATTCGCGCTCATTCTGAATGCTGATCAGAACCATCGAACCGTCCTTGGTTGGAAACGCCCCGTACGGCGAGATCGACGGATGCGCCAACCCCATACGCTCCGGCGCCTTCCCGGTGCCCTCGAAGAACAGCAGTGGAACGTTCATCCAGTCCGCCATCCCGTCGAACAGGCTGACCTCGATGCCCTTGCCCAAGCCATTGATTCCGCGCGCAATCAACGCCTCCAGCACCGCGGCGTGGGCGGCCATGCCGCAGGCGATATCACACGCCGAAACACCAACCCGCCCCGGCCCCTCGGCCCGGCCAGTCACGCTGGCCAGCCCCGTCTCAGCCTGCACCAACAGGTCATAGGCCTTCATGTCGGCATACGCGCCGCGCTCACCATAGCCAGAAATATCAACTGTTATCAACCTCTTGTTGGCCTCGCGCAGCACTGCCGACCCCAGCCCGGCCCGCGCCGCCGCCCCCGGCGCCAGGTTCTGGATGAACACATCCGCCTGCGCCAAAATCCGCTGCAACAACGCAAGATCGGCGGGGTTCTTGATGTCGGCCACCAGGCTCTGCTTGCCGCGATTGAGCCAGACGAAATAGCTCGACTGCCCCCGCGCCGCCGTGTCGTAGCCGCGCGCGAAATCCCCCTCGGCGCGCTCGATCTTGATCACCCGCGCCCCGGCATCGGCCAGCCGCGACGAACAATACGGCGCCGCCACCGCCTGCTCCATGGCAACGACAAGCAATCCTTCCAACGGCTTGGCGGCGGACATACGAGATTCCCTTCAAGAAAAAAGCACGTTCTTTTTTGAAAAAAAGAACCAAAAAACTTTCATCCCCTTGCTTAACGGATAAAAGTCTTTTTGCTTCTTTTTCTTCAGAAAAAGAAGATTCTCGCTTTTCAATAACTCCGCGGCAACCCAAGCACGTGCTCGGCAACATACGACAGGATCAGATTGGTACTGATCGGCGCCACCTGATACAGCCGCGTCTCACGGAATTTCCGTTCAATATCATACTCTTCCGCGGCAACCCAAGCACGTGCTCGGCAACATACGACAGGATCAGATTGGTACTGAT
>JBBQOT010000147.1:0-6951 GCA_038331165.1 Acetobacterales bacterium | reverse complement strand
TCCCAACTTGAACGGCCTTCCTTGAATCACATCAGATTCGTATGACACAAGGAGTTTTCGGACGGACACTAAGCGCCGCCGCCGCTCAGTGCACCGCCTCGCCGAGCTGACGGCGCAGGCGCAGATCCTCCAGGTCGAGCTCCTCGACCACCGCCACCATTCCCTCGTCGTCCAGCTCGCCGTCGTGGGCGAGGGCAACCAGGCGGGTACGGGCGGCGGCGTTGGCATGCAGGCGCAGCGCCAGCCTGGCCTCGCGCTCCACCCGCCGCGCCGCAGTATTGGCCGGGGCAGGGTTGGCCGGGCTTGGTGCCGCAGCACGATCGCGATACTCGGCCAGCAGGTCGCCCGCCATCGCGCCGTCCAGCGGGTCTTGCGCGCGCAGCTCCATGGCGGCCAGCGCCGCATGCTCGGCTGCGGTGCGGGCGCGGTGGGCCGGGGTTTCGTCCCTGCCCGATACAATGCTCAGCCCCAGCGCCTTGATCACCGGCCCCAGCGAAATGCCCTGCACCAGCACCGTGCCGAGGATCACCGCGAACGTCAGCACGATGATCGTGTCGCGCCCGGGAAAGCCCTCCGGCAACGCCAGCGCCGCCGCGAGGCTCACCACACCGCGCATGCCGGCCCACGAGATCACCGTCAGCGTCGCCGCCGACGGCACCGGATCGCGCTTTCGCACCCAGGGCGGGCGCGACAGATGGGCCGCCGGGAACACCCAGACGAACCGCCCGACGATCACCGTCGCCAGCACCGCCAGCGCCGCCGGCCACAGCACCGCCGCCTGACCCGGCCCGATCCGCCCCAACACGCCATGCAGCGACAGGCCGATCAGGATGAACACCAGCGCGTCCATCACAAACACCACGAAGCTCCAGATCGCGCGCCCCTCCAGCCGGGTGCGCGCCGACATCACCTCGTGCCGCCGCCAGCCGAACAGCACGCCGCAGGCCACGGTCGCCAGCACGCCAGAGGCGCCCAGCTGCTCGGCAGCGATATAGCTTCCCCAGGCGGCAAGGAAGCCCGCCGCCGTTTCCATGTGGGTGTCGCGCAACCGCGGTGCCAGCCACACCAGCAGCCAGCCGGCCAGCAGCCCAACCACCACGCCGCCGGCCGAAACCGCAATGAACGCACCGGTGGCCAGCACCGGATCGAACACCCCGGTCATCGCCGCCGCCACCGCAAAGCGGTACAGCACCAGCCCCGAGGCATCGTTCACCAAGCTCTCGCCTGACAGCACCGTCACGATGCGGCGCGGCATGCGCAACCGTTCCAGGATCGAGGCGGCGGCCACTGCATCGGGTGGCGACACGATTGCCCCAAGCGCGAAGCACGCCGCCCACGGCAGGCCCGGCAGCAGCCAATGCGCCACCACCGCCACCGTCACCGTGGTGAAGCCGACCGCGCCGACCGCAAGCAACAGGATCGGCCGCATGTTCGCCCGAAACGCCTGCCACGAGGTGAAATACGCCGACGACATCAACAGCGGCGGCAGGAAAAGCGTCATCATCAGCTCGGGGTCCAGCCGAACTTCGTGAAGGCCCGGCGTGACCGCCACCGCCATGCCGCCCAGCACGAACACCACCGCCGTCGGCACCCCCAGCCGCCGCGCCAGCACCGACAGCGCGACCGCAAAGGCCAACAGGATCAGAACCAGCTCGAAGCTGTGCACAGCACTCATTGCCGGATGATATACGGTACCTTGAACCTGGGGAGCCCCCGCCATGCCGCGCCCGCTGCGCCGCCTGTTGAACCTGCTGCTGCTGCCGTTCGCGCTGCTGATGGTGGTGCTGGAAGACGTGGTCTGGGCCGGCGCGGTGGCAGTGCTGCGGGCGGTGCGCCTGGCCGCCCCGGTGCGGGCGCTGGAGGCATGGCTGGGAACCCTGTCCGGCTATGCCGCGCTGCCGCTATTCCTGATCCCAGAACTGGTCGGCGTCGCGGGAAAACTCTGGGCGATCGCGCTGCTGGCCGGCGGGCATCCGCTGGCGGCGCTGGAGGCCTACGTGCTGATCCGGCTGGTCTGCACGCTGATCGCGGTGTTCATCTACCAGGCCTGTTCACCGGCGCTCCTGCGCCTCGGCTGGTTCGCGCGCGCCGTCGGCTGGGTGCATGTCGCGCGCGACTGGGCGATGGCCCTGCTGCGCCCGGCGTTGGCCTGGGGGCGAACGTTGATCCGGCGCGGTCGGGGCCGGCTGGCGCTGCGCTGGCTGGCCATCCGCCGCCACTATCGGGCGCAGCGATGAAGCCGCGCCGTGCTGTTCGACATCGGCGGGCCAATCGACACCCGCATAGTATCCCTGCGCGTTACCCTCGCTGGAATGATGGGCGAGTACAACGCGCCTTAAGTAATAACCTTTCGTAAGACAAGGCCAGGGCTCTGCCCTGGACCCGCCAGGGGCCAAGCCCCTGGACCTTAAACATATTCTTGTTTAAGCTTTCCGAGTTCCGTCGGCCTTTGATGCGTTCTCTTGGCTCGGCTTCGCGCCGCGACGGCAAAGCCCTGGCGTTGCCGTGCCCCGCTACCGCGCGAACGCCAGCGCCAACCCAGGCACATCCCAATCGCGGTCGGTCCAGTCCACTTCCACCAACTGGCCGAGGCCCGAGAGGGTGACATAAGCCTTCGTCAATCCCTCGCCACCGAAGCACACATTGGTCGTCATCGGGTCGCCGAACCGCACCACCCGCAGCACCCGCCCATCCGGCGCGATCACCGTCACCGCGCCGGTGATCAGGGTGGCCACGCAGATATTGCCCGCCGCATCCACCTTCAGGCTGTCGAACATCTGCAACCCGCCCAGCCCGCACACGAACCGCCCGCCATGCGGCTGGCCGGGATGGCGCTTCGCCACCCCCGGCGCTTCCAGGTCAAACGCCCATAGCCGGGCCGTCGGCGTTTCGGCCACGTAGACCGTCTTGCCGTCGGGCGACAGGCCAACGCCGTTCGGCGTATTCAGCCGATAACCAACCTCCACAATCGACGAACCATCGGCCTTGGCATAATACAGCCCGCCCCAGTCGCGGTCCCGCGCCCGCGTCTTGCCCAGGTCCGAGAAGTAGAAACCACCCTCGCCATCGAACACGATATCATTTGGCCCGCGCAGCTTGTGGCCGTTGCAGGAATCATACAGTCGGGTCACCGCCCCGCTCACCGCGTCGATGCGCTCGATCCGCCCGCACTCATAGTCGGGCGGCTGGAGCCCCGGGCGCAACACGCCGCCATCCTCGGTCCAGGTGAAGCCGCCATTGTTGCATACGTAGAACGCGCCATCCGGCCCCACCGCCATGCCGTTCGGCCCACCCCCCGGCGTGGCCAGCGTGCGCTTCGCGCCGTCGGGCGCCACGATGGTAACCGCACCGCTGGCGATCTCCACCAGTGCGACACTGCCGTCCTTCAGCCAGACCGGCCCTTCGGGAAAGCGCAGCCCGGTTGCCATCACGCGCATTGTCGTCTTCTCCCTGGTTTCGGCACAGCGGGTCGTCGCCCGGCTATGCCACACGGTGGAGCAAGGCGTCGCCCGCAACAAGACGCCGCACATTCTCCGCGGCGATTTCGAACGAGCGGTCAAACGTGCCGGTGCTGACCCAGGCGACATGCGGGGCAACCACCACGTTGTCCAGCTTGAGCAACGGATTGTCGGCTGGCGTCGGTTCCTGGTCGAACACGTCCAGCCCGGCCGCCGCCAGGCGCCCGCCCGTCAACGCGGCCACCAAAGCCGCCTCATCCACCAACCCGCCGCGCGCCGTGTTGATCAGAATGGCGTCCGGCTTCATGCGCGAAAGCGCCCCCGTATCGATCATCCGGCTGGTCTGCGGCGTCTGCGGCACGTGCAGCGAAACGATATCCGCCTCGCCCAACAGCGCGTCGAGATCGCGATACGCATACGGCACCGGCTTGGCCGCCTGCGCTGTGTACAACACCCGGCACCCCATGGCCGCCAGGATCGGCGCCAGGATTGTCGGCACCGCACCGAACCCCACCAGCCCCACCGTGCGCCCGCCCAACTCGCCCAGCCGGTCCTGCACCGCCGGCGGCGTGGCCCAGCGTCCGGACCGCAGCCCAGCATCGAACTGCGGCAGCCGCCGCAGCGCGGCGAGCATCAGCAACAGCGCCATCTCGGCCACCGCCCGCGAATTCGTCCCGGGCAGGTTGCACACCGCGATGCCACGCGCCTTCGCAGCGTCGAGGTCGATGGTGTTCACCCCAACGCCGATCTTCTGGATCAGCCGCAGCCGCGGAGCCGCCGCGATCACCTGCGCGGTGCACGGCTGTAGCACATGCCACAACACATCGGTGTCCGGCAGGGCTGCGAACAGCGCCCCATCATCGCCCTCGGCCACGCAGCGCACCGACAACCCGGGCAGGGCGGCCAGCCGCGCACGCAGCGCCGGCCCGGCGTTGTAGTGCAGCAGCACATTCATGTCTTCGATCGGCCGAGCATGCCACCTCCGGCAAACCGCGCCAACGGCCCCAGCGCCTCCTCGATGCGCAGCGCCTCATTCCATTTCGCCATGCGCTCGCTGCGCGCAAAGCTGCCCACCTTCAACTGCCCGCAGCCCCAGCCGATCGCCAGGTGCACGATGGTCACATCCTCGGTCTCGCCCGACCGCGCCGAGACGATCCCCGCATACCCCACCGCCTTCGCCGCCTCCCAGGCCTCCAGCGTCTCGGTCAGCGTGCCACGCTGATTCGGCTTGATCAGCACCGTGTTGGCCGCCCCCTTCGCCGCGGCGTCGCGCACCCGGGCGGCCTCGGTCACCAGGAAATCATCCCCCACGATCTGTATCTTTCCCCCGTACGCCTTGGTGAACGCCACGAACCCATCGACGTCATCCTCGGCCAGCGGGTCCTCGATCGACACGATCGGGTAGCGCTCGATCCAGCGCCCCAGCATCTCGATCATGCCGTCGCTGTCCAACTCGCGCGCCTCCAGCCCCAGCCGGTAGCGCCCGTTGCGGCCGAACTCGCTGGCGGCGATATCCAGCGCGATCGCCACCTGCTCGCCCGGCACAAACCCGGCGCGCTCGATCGCCCGCACGAGCATTTCCAGCGCCTGCTCGTTGGCGGAAAAAGCCGGCCACCAGCCACCCTCGTCGGCCACGCCCTGCAACAGCCCGGCCTCCTGCATCAGCAGCCCGGCATGGCGATAGACCTCGGCCGTCCAGTCCAGCGCCTGGGCAAAATTCTTCGCTGCCGGGCAGACAACCAGGAAATCCTGGATATCCACCCGCCGCCCGGCATGGGCGCCACCACCAAAAATCTGGATCTGCGGCAGCGGCAGCAAATCGGCGTTCTCGCCGCCGAGATGCCGATACAGCGGCCGCCCGGCCTCGGCGGCCACCGCATGAGCATTGGCCATCGACACCGCCAGGATGGCATTGCCCCCCAACCGCGTCTTGGCCGCCGTGCCGTCCAGCTTGATCATCGCCCGATCCAGCCCAGCCTGGTCGCTGGCATCGCGCCCCAGAATCTCCTCGGCAATCTCGCCATCCACCGCGGCGACTGCTTGCGTGACGTCGTAGCCACCAAAGGCCGCGCCGCCATCCCGCTTGTCCAACGCCTCGCCGCTGCCGGTGCTTGCCCCCGCCGGGGCAATGGCGCGGCCGACCACGCCGCCGGCCAGCATCACCTCCGCCTCAACGGTCGGCCGGCCGCGGCTGTCCCACACCCGGCGGCCATGAACATAGACGATCTCGGTGTCGCTCATCGGCTGAGTTCTTCCTTCCAGGCGCGCCGCACATCGTCCAGTCGCTCAACCGGGGCCGCCAGCAGCGCGCGGGCCACGCGGCGCACAACGTCACGCGCCGGCTCGGTGGTGATGTACTCCACCGGCGACTTGCCATCCACCCGCGCCAGCAACAAGCCCGGCAACAGATGCGCCGCCCGCGACTCCAGCGACTCCGGCAACTCCCAATCGACTCCGGCGCGATACGAGTCGGCCAACGCCGTAAAGCAGGCCAGAAATCCCGCCGTGGCGGCCGGGTTCCACAGGCATTTCAGCAACAGATGATTGAGGCAAAACGCCAGGTCGAACGCTGGATCGCCCCACCAAGCGCATTCGGCATCGAGGAACACCGGCCCGTCAGGCCCCACCAGAATGTTCTTCGGGCTGACATCGCCATGCACCAGCGCCCTCTTGTGCGCCTGCGTGGCGGTGACGAGCGCATGCAGCGCTCCGGCCCGGTCGGGGTGCCGCGCCGCCGTGGCCACCAGATAAGGCTCCAGGCGGATGTCATAGAAAATGGCATCGGTCGGAAATCTTTCCGCCACCGCCGGGTCGCCGGCAGTGGCAGCGTGGATTCGCGCGATTCGGGCACCGACTCGGGCGGCGAATCCGCAGTCGGCGAATCCATCGCGCAACTGCCCCTTCCACAGCGCATACGAGGCGGCCGGCAGGTACTCCATGGCCAGCGCCCCCGCCGCCGCATCCTGCCCCAGCAGCCGCGGCACCGCCCCGGGCGCCGCCGCCCCGGCCACGCGCATCCACTCCGCCTCATAGCGGTTGCGCTCCACCGGCGCCCGCCAATCCGCCGCCACTTTGAGCTTGCCCAGCGCCCGCTTCACACAGATCGGCCCGCTCTCCAGCTCGATCCGCCAGATATCCGACGACACCCCCCCGGTCAGCTGTTCGCCGCGCACATCCGCCGGCATACCCACCCCCATGCGCTCCAGGGCCGCCAGAAGCTCGGGTGGTGGCATATTCGCGTGCATCCGGGCATCCTGTCTCCCGTCGCCGCACCAGACAAGCGGGCCAGGCAACCGGGGGAGCGCCATGGAAACGATCGAGGCCGACTATATCGTGGTGGGCGCAGGCTCCGCCGGCTGCGTCGTCGCCGCCCGCCTGTCGGAAGACCCCACCGTGCGCGTGGTGGTGCTGGAGGCCGGCGGCAAGGACAGCAACATCTGGATCCACGTGCCGATCGGCTACGGCAAGACCATCGTCGACCCCTCCGTGAACT
>JBBQOT010000146.1:0-6958 GCA_038331165.1 Acetobacterales bacterium | reverse complement strand
AACTACGTCCAGCACCATCATGCGCGGCCGCAGCGCCAGCGCGCGGGCAATGGCGATGCGCTGGCGCTGGCCGCCGGAAAACTCGTGCGGATACAGCCGCGCGGCGCCGGCCGGCATGCCAACTACGTCCAGCACCTCGGCCACACGCCTCTCGACGGCCGCGCGCCCGGGGTTCGCGTGCGCCAGAATCGGTTCGGCGATGATCGTGCCGACGCGCAGCCGCGGGTTGAGCGAGGCGTACGGGTCCTGGAACACCGCCATCACCTGGCGGCGATAGGCCTTCAGCGCGGTGGCATCCATTGCCGCGATGTCGCGCCCCTCGAAGCTGATGCTGCCGCCGGTCGGCTTCTCCAGCTGCAGGATCATCTTGGCGATCGTCGTCTTGCCGCAACCGCTCTCGCCCACCAGCGCCATGGTGGTCTTCGGTCGAACCGCGAACGAAACACTCTCCACCGCCCGCACCACACCGCGCCCGGTCCGGTAGTGCTTGGTGACGCCGTGCAGGTCCAGCATCACGCGAGCTTCCAGCACGCGGCGCTGTGGCCGTCGGCCAGCGTCACCATCGGCGGCGCCTCGGCGCATTTGTCCATCCGCGCCGGGCAGCGCGCGGCGAAGCGGCAGCCGGAGGGCGGGTCGATCAGGCTGGGCGGCTGGCCGGCGATCGCCTGCAGCCGCGTGCGCTTGTCGCCCAGCCGCGGAATCGCCGCCAGCAGCGCCTGGGTATAGGGATGGGACGGCATCCTGTAGATCCGCCGCACCGGCCCAGTCTCGATGATCTGCCCCGCATACATCACCGCGATACGCCGGCACAGGCTGGCGGCGACGCCGAGGTCATGCGTGATCAGGATGATGCCGGCGCCGGTGTCGCTCTGGATCTGGCGGAGGAGCGAGATGATCTGCACCTGGATGGTCACATCCAGCGCGGTCGTCGGTTCGTCGGCCACCAGCAACCGCGGGGTGCAGCCGATCGCCATCGCGGCGACGATGCGCTGGCGCTGCCCGCCCGAGAACTGGTGCGGATAGTCGCCCAGGCGCTGGCTCGGCGAGGGGATGCGCACCCGCGTCAGCACATCCACCACCGCGCTGCGCAGTGCCGCACCCCGGGCGATGTCGTGATTGCGCAGCGGATTGCGCACCTGATCGCCGATCGAGAACACCGGGTTCAGCGAGGTCATCGGGTCCTGCATGATCATCGCGATGCGCCGGCCGCGAATGTCACGCGCCATCGCGCTCTCGCTCAGCGTCGTCAGTTCCTGTCCATCGAGCTTGATGGACCCTGCGACAATCCGCCCCGACCCCTTGGGCAACAGCCGCAACAGCGACAGCCCGGTCAGCGTCTTGCCCGATCCACTCTCGCCCACCAGCCCCAGCGTCTCGCCCTCGCCGACCGCCAGGCTGATACCATCGACCGCGCGCAGAACGCCGCGCTTGAGGTGCAGGTGCATCTGCAGGTTCTCAACGGCCAGAACCATCACAGTTGTCTCAACTGCGGGTCCAGCCGGTCGCGCAGCCAGTCGCCGAACACATTGGCCGACAGACAGGTCAACATGATCGCCAGCCCCGGCATGGTGATCGCCCACCACGCATTGGTGATGTATTGCCGTGCGTCGGACAGCATCAACCCCCAGGAGATGTCGGGCTGCTGGATGCCCAGCCCCAGGAACGACAGCGACGCCTCGAACAGGATCACCTGGCCCACCTGCAACGTCGCCAGCACCACCAGCGTGTTGAAGATGTTGGGCAACAGGTGGCGCAGGAAAATCACCGGCGTCGAAACGCCAGCGACTCTTGCGAAGGCGATATAGTCGCGACCCTTCAGCGCCATGATCTCGCCGCGGATGATGCGGGCGTACCACGCCCAGTAGGTCAGCACGATCACCACCACCACGGTCCACAGCCCCGGCTCCAGCGCTGCGGCCAGGATCAACGCCAGCGCGATCGACGGCACCGATTGCTGGATCTCGATCAGCCGCATCAGCACCGCATCCACCGGGCCGCCGAAATACCCCGCGACCATACCGATCAGCGCGCCGATGCTGCCCGAAAACAGGATGGCGTAGAACGCCACGATCACCGACACGCGCGAACCCGCCATGATCCGGCTGAGTATGTCGCGGCCGAGATTATCCGCCCCCAGCAGATAGGCGGTCTTGCCGCCCTCCTGCCACGGCGGCGGCACAAAGGCGGCGCCGAGGTCGAGCTCGTTCGGATCGAACGGCATGATCGTCTCGCCCGCCAGCGCGCACACGCCCACCGCCAGCAGCACCAGGATCGGCAGCCAGGGCAGCCCGCGCGCCCATTCGGGCAACCAGCCGTCAGCGCGCATCGCGAATCCTCGGATCAACCAGGCCGTACGACAGGTCCACCAGCAGGTTGGACAATACGAACAGGATCGAGGTGAACAGCACGCCCGCCTGCACCACCGGGAAGTCGCGGCTGAACACCGCCTCCACCACCGTGCGCCCCACGCCGGGCCAGGCGAAGATCGTCTCCACCACGAAGGCGCCGCCCAGCATGGCGGCAAAATACACCCCCAGCATGGTCAACAGCGGCACCGCCGCGTTGCGCAGCGCGTATTTCCACACGATCAGCCGCTCCGGCGTGCCCAGCGCGCGCGACAGGCGCACATGGTCGCTGTCCAGCACATCCAGCATCGCCGAGCGCACGATGCGCGTCTGCGCCGCCACCGGGTACCAGCCCAGCGCGATCGCCGGCAGCACCACATGCGCCGGCGTGCCGTGGCCGAACGCCGGCAGCCAGTTCAGGTGGATGGCGAACACCAGGATCAGCAGCAACCCCACCCAGAACGCCGGCATCGCCTGTCCCAGCATGGCGAACACCCGCCCGACCCGGTCGATCCAGCCACCACGATGCACCGCCGACAGCACGCCCACCGGTACCGCGATCGCCACGCTGAACAGCAGGCCGAACACCGCAAGCTCGATCGTCGCCGGCAGCCGCTCCAGGATCAGCCGCAACGCCGGCATCTCCCAGCGATAGGAACGGCCGAAATCGCCCGCCAACGCCTTCTGCGCCCAGATGCCGTACTGCACCCACAGCGGCCGATCGAGCCCATAGGTCCGCCGCGTCTCCTCAATCAGCGACTGCGACGCATCGTTCGGCAACAGTATTAATATCGGATCGCCCGACAGGCGCGAGATCAGGAAGATGATGATGCTCGCGCCCAGGATGCTGATCGCACCCTGCCACGCCCGCCGCGTCAGGAACCGCCACATGGCGCCAGAGGCCCGGCTATTGCTTCAGCCCGATCTCCTGCATGCCGCGCCAGAACCCGGGCGAGGGCCAGGGTGTGAAGGTCACCTTGTCGCGCCACGCCAGCGTCACCACCGGGCGATAGGTCGGCAATCCGCCGGCCACCCGCTCCTGCTTCAGCCGGGCGATCTTCTTGATCAGATCGGCGCGTTGATCCAGGTCCATGGTGCGCTTCAACTCGCGGATCATGGCGTTCAGCTCGGGGTCGTCGTGCACCGAGGTGATGCCCCAACCCTCGCCGCGAACATAGCTGTGAACATGGCCGGCCCACGGGGTTCCGGGGTCGCCCGGCAGCCCGTGGCCCCACATGTTGCTGTACAGCCCGTCGATATGCCCCTGCCGGTCACGCCGGCCGAAAGTGATCCAGGTGCCGTATTCCTGCCCTTGCACGCGGCAGCGAATGCCAACGGCGGTGGCATAGGCGAAATACGCCTCGCCGACCTCTTTCTGATATGGCTCGCGCGGCGTGGTCAGGTTGTAGCACGGCACCTCGAACCCGTTCGGATACCCGGCCTGGCGCAGCAGATCGCGCGCCTTGCGCGGGTCGTATGGATAGGGCTTCAGGTCCGCGTCGAAGCCCAGGCTGCCACGCCCCACCTGCACATAACGTTCGCCTTGGCCGAACAGCACCTTGCTGATGATGGCGTCGACGTCGATGGCATGCGCCAGCGCCTGGCGCACCCTGACGTCATGGAACTTGGAGGTTTTGTCGACGGCGTCCATCGCGATGTACATATTGTTCGGCGCCACGAAGCTGCCGGTCTTCACCCCCGGCATCTTGCGGAATTCCTCCACCATCGCCGGCGGCACCGCGTCGATCCAGTCGATCGCCCCGGTCTTGAACGCGGCTACCCGCGTCAGGTCCTCGGGGATGATCTTGACCACAAGGTTCTTCACCGTCGGCCGGTGTTCCTTGTTCCAATAGTCGTCGAACGCCGTCAGCCGCAGTTCGTCCTTGATGGTCCGCGACACGAATTTCCACGGCCCGGTGCCCACCGGCGCGCGGGCGAATTCCTCATCACCGACCTTCTGCAGATGGCGCTTGGGCAGTGCCCACAGGATCAAGTTGCCAGAGGTGAACGAGCCGTCGCCCTCCTTGAAGTGAACGCGGAACGTCAGGCTGTCGACCACCTCGAACTTCTCGACCGCCGCCAGCAAATGCGGCCATTTCGAGATCTTCGGATCGCGTTGCCGCTCATAGGCAAATTCGAAATCCTCCGCGGTCATCGGATCGCCGGTGTGGAACTTGACGCCGGGGCGCAGCTTCACCGTGATCACCGGCTTGCCGCCATCCTGGGTGAGGGTCCAGCTCTCCGCCAGCCAGTTGATCGTCTCCAGCTTGGGATCGGTGCGGGTCAGTTGCTCGATCATCTGGCCGAAGAAATACTGGTCCACACCCGCGGCCGAGCGGGACGGATCCATCATCACCGCCTCGGCGCCAAAGCCGATGCTCAGGGTTCCGGTCGCCGGTGTCTGGGCCGGCGCCTGGGCCGGCGCCGCCGTCGGCAGCGCCGCCAACGATGCCAGTGTGAGCGCGGTGATCCACGTTTTCATCGGTGGCTTCCTCCTGATATCCTGCTCTCGCGGGCGGGTTTCGAAAACTAGAACACTCGCCTAGAACCAAGTCAATTGTCGACTGTCGACAATCGGTTTCACTTGCCATCGTCGTTCCGCTTCGCTAGCAGCCTGCGTTCCGCCGTCGAATCGGGTCGCCATGACAGCCGATAGTCCTGCCGCCATCATCGAGACCGCGTCCGCCCGCCGCCGGCGCGCGCACACGCTCACCATCCCGGAGCAGATCGCGAACCGCGTGGCTGCGTCCATCGTCAACGGCGAGTACCGCGACGGCGAGCGGCTGCGCGAGCAGGAGCTTGCCGAGGCCTTCGGCGTCAGCCGCGGACCGGTGCGCGAGGCATTGCGCGCGCTGGAGCGGTACGGCCTGGCGATCCTGCTGCCGCGTCGCGGCGCCTATGTCGTCGGTGTTTCGCTCGGCGTGATCGCCGAGGCCTTCAACGCCCGCGCCGCCCTGGCCGGCATCGCCGCGCGCCAACTCGCCCGCCGTCCAGCCTCTGTCGCCGCCCCCGGCGAAGCGGAAATGGCGGCGGCTCTCGACCAGGCGGCGTCACTGATCGATGTACCCGCCGAAGACAGCACGGCGTTCCAGCAGGCGATCCGCGAAACCGCCCGCTGCGTCTATCGCCATTGCGGCGCCGGCCATATCGAACGCGCGCTCACCGATCAGGTCGACCGCTCAATCTGGGGCCTGATGTGGCGCGCCCAGCCGCTCGACTTCCAGCGCCGCGAGCGCCGGGTGGAAAGCGTGGCGTATTGGCGCCGCATCCTGGCCGCCCTGTGCGCGCGCGACGAACGCGAAGCCGAGCGCCTGATCCGCGCCGAAATCCTCACCACCCGCAACAGCGTGATTGCCGCGCTATCGGCACTGCGCGGCGAGGAGGTGGACCCGGCGCTGATGTTCCGCGACTGAGCCGTCAGCCGAGCAAACCTCAGCCGGGCACCAGCACCGTCGCCACCGCCTGGGCCGCGATGCCTTCCATGCGCCCGGCGAAGCCCAGGCGTTCCGTCGTCGTCGCTTTCACGCTGACCCGTCCGGCATCGATCCCCAGAAGTTCGGCCAGCCGCGCCATCATCGCCGCTGCGTGGGGCGCGATCTTCGGCCGCTCGCAGATCAGCGTCACGTCCACATTGGCGATCGTGCCGCCAAGCGCGGCCACCCGGCCGGCGGCATGGCGCAGGAAGATCGCCGAATCCATGTCCTTGAAGCTGTTGTCGCTGGGCGGAAAATGCCGGCCGATATCGCCATCGGCCAACGCTCCGTAGATCGCGTCGCACAGCGCATGGATGCCCACATCCGCATCTGAATGCCCGGCCAACCCGCGCTCGTGCGGCACGTCTATCCCGCACAGGATCAATCGGCGCCCCTCAGCCAGCACATGCACATCGAACCCGGTGCCGACCCTGGGGATCAGCGGCGGCGGGGCAGGGGACAGTATGCGCGCCATGCGGACAAGGTCCTCGGGCCAGGTGATCTTGATGTTGTCCTCGTGCCCGGCCACCAGCGCCACCGCATGCCCGGCCGCCTCCAGCACCGATGCGTCGTCGGTCGCCCCCGCGGCCGCCGCACGGTGCAGCGCGAGCAGCAGCGGATAGCGGAAGGCCTGGGGCGTCTGGGCACGGAACAGCCCGCTGCGGTCCACCGTGCCGGTGATCCTCCCCGCCTCCCCGCGCTTCAGCGTATCGGCCACCGGAGCGGCCGGGATCGCCCCCCCATGCCCGGCCAATGCCGCCAGCAAGGCGGCGATGGTGCCCGGCGGAATGAACGGCCGCGCCGCGTCGTGCACCAGCACCACATCCGGCGCATCACCCGCCAGCGCCTCCAGCCCCGCCAGCACGCTGGCCTGCCGTGTCGCCCCGCCCGGCACTGGCGGCCGATGCGCCAGCCCCGCCAGCGCCACGCCGATCGCCGCGGCGTCGCCCACCGGCTGGATCGTCACGCCGTAAGCCGCCAGCGCCTCGGCCGCGTGGCGGATCACCGGCTTGCCGGCACAGGAAAAAAACTGCTTCGCCAGCGTGCCCCCGAAGCGCTGCCCACTGCCGGCGGCCACCAATACACAGGCAACAAGCGGGGCGCCGGCCAGGGGCGGAAGCGGTGTGGGCATCAGGGTCA
>JBBQOT010000145.1:0-6980 GCA_038331165.1 Acetobacterales bacterium | reverse complement strand
GGTCCAGGGCAGAGCCCTGGCCTTACTTATCTCACCTCGGGCCCTCAGGCAAAGTTTGGCGCGCGAATGCCAATCGTTCTTCGTCGCAACGCCGGCCCCGGCGCGGCGCCGCGGGCGCGGTCACGCCGGTCGGCGGGTGGGGTGCGGCGACGGTCTGCGCGATTTGACCCTTGCCGCCGGCTCGGCCAGGATGCGCCGCCATGATCCTGCTGATCGACAACTACGACAGTTTTACCTTCAACCTCGTCCACTTCCTGGGCGATGTTGGCGCCCGCTGCCAGGTCTGGCGCAACGACAAGCTCAGCGTGGAGCAGGCTTTGGCGATGGCGCCGGAGGCGATCGTGCTGTCGCCCGGGCCGTGCACGCCCAACGAGGCCGGCATCTGCCTCGACCTGATCGCCGCGGCGGCCGGGCGCATTCCGATCCTGGGCGTGTGCCTGGGCCACCAGGCGATCGGCCAGGCTTTCGGGGCCGAGGTGGTGCGGGCACCCGCGCCGATGCACGGCAAGGTGAGCCCGATTACCCATGGCGGGACGGATATCTTCGCCGGCGTGCCCTCGCCGTTCGAGGCGACGCGCTATCACAGCCTGATCGTGCGGGCGGAAACGCTGCCCGAGGTGCTGGAAGTGACGGCGCAGACCGATGGCATCATCATGGGTATGCGGCATCGCACGCTGCCGGTGTTCGGGGTGCAGTTCCATCCCGAGAGCATCGCCAGCCAGCACGGCCACGCGATCCTGAAGAACTTCCTCGATATCGCCCGCGGGCTGAACACGCCGGCGCAGGCGGCCTGATTTCATGTCTGCCAGTGCGAATGGAGGTGACCTCAAACCGGTGCTGGCGCGCCTGGCCGACGGGCAAACCCTCAACGAGGCCGAGGCCGAAACGGCGTTCGGCATCATCATGGCCGGCGAGGCGACGCCGGCGCAGATCGCCGGCCTGTTGATGGCCATGCGGGTGCGGCGCGAGACGGTGGCCGAACTGACCGGCGCGGTGCGGGCGATGCGCGCGCGCATGAACCGGGTGGCCGCCCCCGAGGGCGCGATCGATGTGTGCGGCACCGGCGGCGACGGCGCCAAGACGCTGAATGTCTCCACCGCGGTGACCTTCGTGATTGCCGGGCTGGGCGTGAATGTGGCCAAGCACGGCAACCGGGCGCTGTCGTCGCGCACCGGGGGGGCGGACGTGCTGAGCGCGCTCGGGGTGAATGTCGACGTTCCGCTGGCGCGCCTGCCGCAGGTGCTGGCGGCAGCGCATTGCGCCTTTCTGTTCGCGCCGCGCCACCACGCGGCCTTGCGCCATGCCGCTGGCCCACGGGTGGAACTTGGCACGCGCACGATCTTCAACCTGCTGGGGCCGCTGGCCAATCCGGCCGAGGTGACGCGCCAGTTGACCGGCGTTTTCGACCCGAAATGGGCGCGCCCGATGGTCGAGACGCTGGCCAATCTCGGCTCGACCGATGTGTGGCTGGTGCACGGCCAGGGCCTCGACGAGCTGACCATCGCCGGGGACAACCTGGTGGTGGCACTGGCGGGCGGCGCGATCCGCGAATTCACGGTGACGCCGGAGGAGGCCGGGCTGGGCCGGGCCCCGATCGAGGCAATCCGTGGCGGCGACCCGGCAGAGAACGCGGCGGCCTTGCTGGCGCTGTTGCAGGGAGCGCGCGGTGCCTATCGCGACACCGTGCTGTTGAACGCCGCAGCCGCGCTCATCGTGGCCGGGCGGGCCGGCGACCTGCGCGAGGGCGTGGGGCTGGCGGCGGGCGCGATCGCGAGCGGGGCCGCGCTGGCCGCGCTGGAAACCCTCAGGCGCGAGACAGCGGCATGAACGCACCCCCCGACATTCTGCGCCGCATCTGCGCCGATACAGCCGCCGAAGTGGTGCGCCGCCGCGCGGCAGGGGCCGACCTTGCTGCCCGCCTCGCCGCCGCCCCTGCCCCACGCGGATTTGCCGCAGCGCTGGACCGCATGGTGGCCGGGGGAAAATTCGCCGTGATCGCCGAGATCAAGCGCGCCTCGCCCTCTGGCGGCGATATCCGCCCGCATTTCGATCCTGCCGAGTTGGCGGCGGCCTATGAACGCGGCGGCGCCGCCTGCCTGTCGGTGCTGACCGATATGCCGTATTTCCGCGGGCTGGACAGCGACCTGGTCGCCGCACGCGCCGGTTGCACCCTGCCGGTGCTGCGCAAGGATTTCATGATCGACCCCTGGCAGATCGACGAAAGCCGTGCGCTGGGGGCGGACGCCATCCTGCTGATCATGGCCGTGCTGTCTGACGCGCAGGTGGCCGAGATGGAGGCGCGCGCGGTCGAACTCGGCATGGACGTGCTGGCCGAAAGCCATGACCGGGCCGAGCTGGAACGGGCGCTGCGGCTGAAGACCACGCTGATCGGCATCAACAACCGCGATCTGCGCGTCATGCACACCGACCTTGCCACCACCGAGAGGCTGGCGCCGCTGGTGCCGGCCGGGCGGGTGATTGTCGGCGAGAGCGGCTACCGGCTGCACGCCGATCTCGCGCGCATTGCCGGCCACGGGGTGCACCGCTTCCTGGTGGGCGAAAGCCTGCTGCGGCAAGACGACCTGGCGGCCGCAACCCACACGTTGCTGCACGGATGAGCGACAAGCTGACGCATTTCGACGCCGAGGGGCGCGCGGTGATGGTCGATGTCGGTGCCAAACCGGTCACCGACCGGGCGGCGACGGCGCGCGCCCGCGTGGTGATGCTGCCCGCCACCCTGGCGATGATCCGCGGCGGCACCGCCAAGAAGGGTGACGTGCTGGGCGTGGCCCGGCTGGCCGGCATCATGGCGGCCAAGCGCACTGCCGAGCTGATCCCGCTGTGCCACCCGCTGCCGATCACCGCGGTGACGGTCGATCTGGAGCCGGTGGGCGAGGATGCGGTGGAGATCACGGCCACGGTGAAGACCACGGGCCAGACCGGGGTGGAGATGGAGGCGCTGACAGCGGCCTCGGTGGCGGCGCTGACGGTGTACGACATGTGCAAGGCGGTGGATCGCGCCATGCGCATCGAGGGGCTGCGGGTGGTGGCCAAGTCGGGCGGCAAGTCGGGCGATTTCAAACAGGAGTAGGCGATGATCCCGGTCGAGGAGGCTCGCACCCGAATCCTGGCCACCGTGGCGCCGGTGCCGGCCGAAATTGTGCCGCTGGCCGCCGCCTGGGGGCGCGTGGCGGCAGCCCCGGTGGTGGCCCGGCTGACCCAGCCGCCGCACGATGTCTCGGCGATGGACGGCTACGCACTGCGCGCCGCCGACGGGGCGCCGGGCGCGGTGCTGCGCGTGGTCGGTTCGGCGCCGGCCGGGCATCCGTGGGACGGGGTGTTGGGGGCCGGCGAGGCGCTGCGGCTTTTCACCGGCAGCGTGATGCCGCACGGCGCGGACTCGGTTTTGCTGCAGGAGGATGCCGCACGTGACGGCGATGCCGTGGCAGTGCGCGAGGCGGTGCAGACAGGCCGCCATGTGCGCCGCGCCGGGCAGGATTTTGCCGCAGGCGACGTGCTGATATCGGCCGGCAAGCGCCTGAATGCGCGGGATATTGGGCTGATTGCGGCAGGCAACCACCCGTGGGTTTCGGTGCACCGCCGGCCGCGCGTGGCAATCCTGGCAACTGGCGACGAGATCGCTCTGCCCGGCGATCCCATTCCGCCGGGCGGCATCGTCAGCTCCAATAGCCATGCGCTGGCCGCCCTGGTGCAGGCCTGCGGCGGCGAGGCGGTGGTGCTTCCGATCGCGCTGGACGACCGCGCCGCGCTGATGGCGGCGGCCGATGCGGTGCACGGCATGGACCTGCTGGTGACCAGCGGCGGCGCCAGCGTGGGTGAGCACGACCTGGTGCAGGAGGCGCTGGGCGCGCGCGGGCTGGTGGTGGATTTCTGGCAGATCGCGATGCGCCCGGGCAAACCGCTGATGCATGGCCGGCTGGGCGAGGTGGCGATGATCGGCCTGCCAGGCAATCCGGTGTCGTCGCTGGTGTGCGCCATCCTGTTTGTGGTGCCCGCACTGGCCCGGCTGGCCGGGCTGCCGGCAGGGCCGCCGCCCACGGTGCAGGCGAAGCTGGGCGCCGCATTGGCCGCCAACGACAAACGGGCTGACCATCTGCGCGCCAGCCTGGCACAGGACGCCGACGGCGCCCTGGTGGTCACCGCGTTTGCGCGCCAGGACAGCTCGATGCTGCGGCTGATGGCGCAGGCCGATGCGCTGATCCTGCGCCCAGCCCATGCGCCGGCCATGGCGGCGGGGGCGATGGTGCCGGTGATCCGCTTGGATGCGCTGGGGTTGTAGTCGCCGGTGGACCGGCGCTTGGCTCGTCGCCGGTGGACCGGCGCTTGGGGTAGTCGCCGGTGGACCGGCGGTTGGCTCGCAATCATCGCTTGACCGGCGCGAAAGAACCTTTGTAGAACGGGCGAGTTGTTGCTGGTTTGTTCTGGAACCGGCACTCCCGCGTATCAACCGCAAGCAGGGTGGAAATTCAGCATGTTGACCCGCAAGCAGCACGAGTTGCTGGTCTTCATCGACCGGCATCTGAAGGAGACCGGCTTCTCGCCCAGCTTCGAGGAGATGAAGGAGGCGCTTCATCTCAAATCCAAATCCGGCATCCACCGGCTGATTTCAGCGCTGGAGGAACGCGGCTTCCTCTCGCGCCGGCACAACCGGGCGCGGGCGCTGGAGGTGGTGCGGATGCCCGATGACGGGGTGCCGGCATGGGCGCCCGCGGCGACGGCAGCCCCGCCGGGGATCGCGCCCGCGGGCGTGCCCTTCGCACCGAACGTCATCCGCGGCGATTTCGCGCAGCGGCTGCCGGGAGTCAGGGCGGCGGAATCTGCCGCCGCGGTGCAGCTGCCGCTGTACGGACGGATCGCTGCCGGCCTGCCGATCGAGGCGATGCGCGACAGCACGAACCATGTCGAGGTGCCGATATCGCTGGTCGGCAGCGGCGAGCACTACGCGTTGGAAGTGGCTGGCGATTCGATGATCGATGCCGGCATCCTCGACGGCGACACGGTGATCATCCGCCGCGTCGACACCGCCGAAAGCGGCCAGATCGTGGTGGCCCTGCTCGACGAGGGCGAGGTCACCCTCAAGCGGTTGCGCCGCCGCGGGGCATCGATCGCGCTGGAACCCGCCAATCCCCGCCATGAGACGCGCATCTTCCCGGCCGATCGGGTGCGCGTCCAAGGCCGGCTGGTCGGGTTGCTGCGCCAATACCAGTGAGCCCCGTCAGGCTGGTCGAACCGTCGCTGGCGCTCCTGGGCGAGTACGCCGCCGCCCTCCGGCAGGGCTGGTCGCCGAGCAACCTGCGCGACGTGTCGGGCGAGCAGTTGGCCGCCATCGCCGCGGATGAAACGGCGTTCTTGCGCCAGTTCACCGCGCCGGGTGCCACGATCGATCTGGGCGGCGGGCTTGTGGTGCCGCGCCTGCCGGGCCCGGTGCGCTGGCTGTGGGACGGCGCATTCTGCGGCGCGATCAACCTGCGCTATCTGCCGGGCACCGAGGAGTTGCCAGAACATGTGTCGGGCCATATCGGCTACGCCGTGGTGCCGTGGAAGCGGCGGCTGGGCTATGCGACCGCGGCGTTGCGCCAAATTCTGCCATTGGCCGTGGCAGCCGGGCTGCGTCATGTCGACCTGACCTGCGACGACGACAACCGGCCGTCGCAGAAGGTGATCGAGGCCAATGGCGGGGTGCTGATATCGCGCGGGCCAGAGGACGGGCGGCCGGGCCACGACAAGCTGCTATACCGGATCGTCCTCGCCGGTTGAGCGCAGCGCCGGTCCGTCGGTCTGGGCCGGCGGCAAGACCGGCCCGGGCGGCTGGCGCGTGCGGGTGGGCAGGGGCGTCACCCAGGGCCGGTCGCCGCGCACGCTCCGATCGGTGAGGATCGTCACGCCGCGCGGGCTGATCCACACGGCGTGGGCGCCCTCGCGCCAAACGCTGAAGCGGTCGATGACCGCCGCACCGCCCAGCGGAGCGTCGCGGCAGTCCAGGCGCAGCGGCTCGGGGCTGACCACCAGGGCGAAGCTGCATGCGGTGGCGTCGGGCGGCCCGCGCAGCATCTGCGCCGCGGGGCCGTCCGGGCGAGGGCGCAGGATGCAGGCGGTGGCGGTGCAGGCAACCGCGCCATCGGCGCTGGCCATGCCGGCGGGCGGCATCGGGCGCCAGTCGCGCAGGCCCAAATGCTGCAGCCAGGAATCGAGCACGAAGCCGGAGGCTGAGGTACCGCGCTGGACGTGCAGCACCGAGCCGGCACGCAGGGCGATCAGCCGCGCGTCGGACGAGACCAGCAGATCGGGCGGCTGGTATAGCGGCGCCGACAGCAGCCCGGCCAGCATCGGCAGCACGCCCAGCAGCCGCAGCCGTGACCGCCACAGCGCCAGCCAGGCAAGTCCCAGGCTGTAGGTGGCCAGCCCCCAGGGGCGATATGCGGCACCGGCAGCACCGCCTGCGGCCAGGCGGCGACGGTCTGGCCGATCGCCAGCAGCCCCTGCACCCCCCAGCCCATCGGCACCAAAGCAAGCGATTCCAGGCCGAACGGCATCAGCACCAGGGCGATCACGGCGGCCGGCATCACCAGCACCGAGGTGAGCGGCACCGCGACCATGTTGGCGAGCACGTAGTAGATTTGCACCGCGCCGAAATGATAGGCGCCGAACGGCAGTGCCGCGGTGCCGGCCAGCACGCTGGTCAGCGCCAGCGCCACGCTCCAGGCCAGGGCGCGGCGCGGCCAACTCCCCTGCCCCGCCAGGCGCGTGAGCCAGGGGCGGAAGGCCTCGAATCCGGCGATCAGCGCCAGCGTGGCGGCGAAGCTCATCTGGAAGCTGACGCGTGCCACCTCGTATGGCGCGAACAGCAGCACGGCGGCCAGCGCGAGCGCCCAGGCGCGCAGCGACAGCGCGCGGCGCCCGGCCAGGATGGCAGCGGTCACCAGGCAGGCGGCGGCGAAGCTGCGCAGCATCGGCACCTG
>JBBQOT010000144.1:0-7022 GCA_038331165.1 Acetobacterales bacterium | reverse complement strand
CCCGGCTGCGCCGACAGCAACAGATCGCACCCCATCACATAGGCATCCCGCGCCCCCGCCGAACCCGTCGTCAGCGCATTGCCATACCGATCCCGCATCATCGAAAATTATTCCCCTCTCGCCGCAGATTCCCGCTTGGCGCGGCTTTGACCGTCATTTAAAATAACCTGAATGACAGATTTCGCAACCCTCTTCGCCATCATAGTGGCAAGCCTGCGCGCCGCCGTCGCCAACCATTCGGCGCGCGAGCGCACACGTACGACCATTCTCGTCCTGGCCTGGTACCGCATCGGCCGCGCCGCCCAGCGCTTCCAGACCCTGTTCGCCCGCTGGCAGTCCAACACCCTGCCCACCCCGCGCCCGTCCCGCGCCGGAAAACCCCGCGCGGCGCGCGCAAAAACCTATTTCCCCACCGCCCGCGCCTGGCTCGCCGCCAACCGCCACGACATCTGCGGCAACGCCAGCCAGCTCCACCACCTCTTCGCCCATCCCGACCTGCCCGCGTTCCTCGTTGCCGCCCCGCAAGCCGGCCGCATCCTGCGCCCGCTCTGCCACATGCTCGGCATCGACCCGCCACCCGGCGCCACCCTCCCCCCACACCCGCCGCGCCCGCGCAAGCCGCGCCCCGCACCCGCCCCGCCGCCCGCGCCCGATCCCAACGCCACCCCCGATCGCCCCATCCAACCCTGGGTCCTCGCTGCCGCCCGCTACTGGCGCAAAAGATCCGCCTGACCACCACCGCCCCGGCACGACTATTTTATTACGTTATCGAAACAATTACCCCAAAACCGCGCCCCGCAACGCCGCTACTTCCGCCCGGGCATCCGGTGGCGGAACACCAGCGCCTCGGCCACGTCCTGCCGCCGGATCGCCGCCGCGCCAGCCAGGTCGGCAATGCTGCGCGCCACCCGCAACGTGCGGGTATAGCCGCGCGCCGACAGCCGCAGCCGGTCCGCCGCCTGTTCCGCCAGCGCCCGCGCCTCCGCCTGCATGTCCAGCTTGGTCGCATCCGCCTCGGCATTGCTGCCATGCCCCGCCTCAGCGTAGCGCGCCCGCTGCGCCTGCCGCGCCTGCGCCACCCGCGCCGCCACCACCGCACTCGCCTCCCCCGCCGGCGCCCGCGACAGCTCCGACGGTGAGATCGGTTGCACCTCCACCGTCAGGTCGATCCTATCAAGCAACGGCCCGCTGATCCGCCCCTGATACTCCTCCCCGCAGCGCGGCGCCCGCCCGCATTCGCGCGCCGCATCGCCCAGATAACCGCAGCGGCACGGGTTCATCGCCGCCACCAGCTGGAACCGCGCAGGATAGGTGATGTGCGCCGCCGCCCGCGAAACCGTGGTCCGCCCAGCCTCCATCGGCGCCCGCAACGCCTCCAGTGCCGCACGCGGGAATTCCGGCAACTCGTCCAGGAACAGCACCCCCCGATGCGCCAACGAAACTTCCCCCGGCTTGGCCCGCTGCCCACCGCCGGTCAGCGCCGCCATGCTCGCCGAGTGATGCGGTTCGCGAAACGGCGGCCGCATCACCAGCCGCCCGCCCTCCAGCATCCCGGCGACCGAATGCACCATGCTGACCTCCAACGCCTCCATCGGCACCAGGTCGGGCAGCAACCCCGGCAGCCGTGCGGCCAGCATCGACTTGCCCGAGCCGGGCGGCCCGATCAGCAACAGATTATGCCCGCCGGCCGCCGCGATCTCCAACGCCCGCTTGGACGCCTCCATGCCGCGCACCTCGGCCATGTCGGGCACCGGCCCGCTCGCCGCCAGCCCCGCGGCTTCCGGCGGCGATAGCACCTGGGTGCCACGGAAATGGTTCACCAGCGCCAACAGGTCGGGTGCAGCCAGCACCTCGAACCCGCTGCCCGCCCACGCCGCCTCGCCACCCTGTGCGGCCGGACAGATCAACCCCAGCTCACGCGCCGAAGCCGCCATCGCCGCCGGCAACACCCCGGCCACCCCGTTCAGCCGCCCATCCAGCGACAACTCGCCCAGCGCCGCGAACTCGCCCAGCTCCTCGCGCGGCAGGATGTCCATCGCGGCCAGCACCGCCAGCGCGATCGGCAGGTCGAAATGGCTGCCTTCCTTCAGCAGGTCGGCGGGTGCGAGGTTGATCAGCACCCGCTTCGGCGGCAGCGACAACCCCATGGCGGTCAGCGCCGCGCGCACCCGCTCGCGCGCCTCGCCCACCGCCTTGTCGGGCAGCCCGACCACCAGGAAGGCCGGCAGGCCGGGCGAAATCTGCACCTGCACCTCGACCGGAACGGCCTCGATCCCGGCGAAGGCAAAACTCTGGATGCGCGCAATGGTCACACCCCCAGTGTCGCAGCGACCGATCCCGATCGTCAACGACCGATCAGCCCAGCTCCACCAACAGGATCTCCGGCGGCACACCGATGCGCACCGGCAGCACGCTGACCCCCAACCCACCGGACACGATCATGTGCCGCCCGCCCTCGACCACATGGCCATAGGCGAAGCGGTTGCCGAACTGCGACGGCACCCGCGGCGAATAGCCGAACAGCCGCACCTGCCCGCCATGGGTGTGCCCCGCCAGCGTCAGCGCCACCCGCGCCGGTACCGTGGGAAAGATGTCGGGCTCATGCGCCAGCACGATCACCGGCGCATCGTCGGTCACTTGGCGCAGCGTCGCCGGCAGGTTGTGCAAGCCATGAAACGCCCGCCGCCCGGCCGGCAGCACAATCCGGATCGCCAGCATCGACGCCAGCCCAGCCAGCCAGAACGCCGCCCCCCGATGCGAAAGCCGCACCGCGCGGTTCTCCAACAGTGGCACCCCGGCCGCGGCAAGGGCACTGCGCCAGACCTGCGCGCCCGCCCAGTAATCGTGGTTACCCAGGATCGCCCAGCGCCCCAGCGGTGCGGCCAACCGCGCCAGCGCCACCGCGGCATCCTGCGCCGTCACCGCGTGGGTGACGAAACGATGGCTGGCATGGTAGTCGCCCAAGACCACCACAATGTCGGGTGCCAGGTCGTTGGCCGCATCGACGATCCGCCCGATGCGCCCCAACCCCATATAGGGCTCGCCCACATGCAGGTCGGCCACCACGGCGATGCGCAACCGCAAACCCGCCGGCCAGCCCGGTGGCGACAGGCGATAGCGCGTCACCTCCATCCGCCACGCCGGCTCGATGGCAAAGCCATAGGCGGCCGGCGCCAACCCACCCAGAAGCAGCCCGCCGCCGACGCGCAACAGTCGGCGGCGCGGGATCACGCCCGGATGGTGAACCCGCCGTCGCAGGGGATCGCCGCCCCGGTCACGAAGTCGCTGGCCGGTGCGGCAAGGAACACCGCGATGCCCGACAGGTCGGCGGGAATGCCCCAGCGGCCGGCCGGCGTGCGCGCCAGCACGTTCTCGTTCAGCCCCGGCACCTGTTCGCGCGCGGCACTCGTCAGTTCGGTGTCGATCCAGCCCGGCAGCACCGCGTTGGCCTGGATGTTGTCCTTGGCCCAGGCGGTGGCACACACCCTTGTGAACTGCACGATAGCGCCCTTGCTGGCCGCATACGGCCCGGCATGCGGTGCGCCCATCAGCGTCATTACCGAGCCGATATTGATGATCTTGCCGCCGCCCGCCTTGAGGAATTCGGGATAGACCGCCTGGCTCATCAGGAACGCGCTGGTCATGTTGGTGTTCATCACCTTGTGCCAGTCCTCCTCGGTATGGTCCTGCGGAAACTTTCGAACGGCAATGCCGGCATTGTTGATAAGAATATCCAGCCGGCCATGCTTCTTCACCGTCTGCTCCACCAGCTTCCAACACTGCGCCTTTTTGGTCACATCGGCGGCGATGAAGCTGGCACGTTCGCCGAGCGACTTGGCCGCCGCCTCGCCCTTCTCCTTGTTGCGCCCGGACAGCACCACCGTTGCCCCGGCATGGTACATGCCAGTCGCCATGCCCAGGCCAATGCCACCATTGCCGCCAGTGACGATCGCCACCTTGCCGGTCAGGTCAAACGGATTCATTTCAGAGCCCTTCTCGTTTTATCGTTTGGTTCAGGAATCAAGCAGCAAGAATCTTCTTTTTCTGAAGAAAAAGAAGCAAAAAGACTTTTATCCATAAGGTCCGGACCTCCCCCGCGCGCTCGCTCTAAACGGATAGAAGTTTTTTGGTTCTTTTTTTCAAAAAAGAACATTCTTCTCTAAGCGCTTTGCGTCAGTCCCCCTATCCCGAAACCCGGTTGGACATGGGCCGCAGCCGCAGCCCCGGTCGCAGATTCTTGAACGGCAGTTCCGACGGGTCCGCCACCGCCGGGCCGGGTGCCGCACCCACCAGCACCGCCTCCGCAATGGGCTGGAAGTCGGCACGGAAATGCACCGAGGATTTCAGCACCAGGATGCGGCACGCGCTCGGCTCGATGCCGACATGGCGGATCAGCGACTGGTCCAGCGCCTGCATCTTGCGGGAAACCACAATCACCCGAACACCAGGTGCCACCTCGATCAGCGCCGAGGGGCCGAGATCGGCGTAGTTGCCCTTCGCCATCGGCCCGGTGCCGACGAACTTGCCGTCCGTCAGTTTGAGCACCTTCGCCGTCACCGCGATCGGCACGCCATCGGATTTGCCGCCCAGCGAGAGCGCCACCGTCGCCCCCTCGCCGGCAGCGTGGATCGCGGCCGCACTTTCGTCGTCGTTGATCAACGCCAGCAATGCGCCATCGGCCTTCTGGCGGATCAACTCGGCCAGCATGCCGGTGGTATCGCCATGCCCGCCGGCACCCGGATTGTCCTGCGTGTCGGCGATCACCACTGGCTTCTTCGCCCCCTGGGCCAGCCGGATCGCCGCGGCCACCACCTCATCGGCCGGCAGCACCGCACCCGCGAAGCTTGCCTCGCGCGCATCGATGAACGCCTTCAGCGCATCCACCGCTTCGTCGGCTGCCGCCTGGGTCTCGGCGTAGGCCGCCAGCGCCACCCCGCAATCCTTGAAATCGGCATAGGGAAAGCCGAAGCAGAACGCGATCTCGGCCATGCCAGCTACGGTGCCCAGACGCGCGCGTTCCTCCAGCACCGGGGCCATCGGCGCCACCAAGGTGCACTGCATCGGCAGGGCGATGAAGAAATCCACCTGGCGGAACGCCCGCGCCCACGGCTTGGCCCGCCGAATGCGCTCCACTAGCAGCGCCATCGCCTGGTCGCCGGCCGCGCGCATGTCCACGTGCGGATAGGTGCGGAACGGCACCAGCGCGTCGCAGCGATCCACCATCTCGGCGGTCAGGTTGCAGTGCGGATCGAGTGAGATCGTCAGTGGCAGGTCGCCCACGATCGCCCGCACCCGGCGCAGGATCTCGCCTTCCATATCCGGAAAACTGTCGGCCACCGCCGCCCCGTGCAGGTCGAGGTAGATGCCATCGAGCGACCCGGCATCCAGCGCGTTGGACAGTTCGGCCAACATCAGCGCGCAGATCCGCTCGAACGCCTCGTCCTGCACCGGCCCAGCCGGGTTGGCGAAGCACCAGGCCAGCGGCACCAGATCGATGCCGCCCTCCTGCTCCGCGCGCTGGATGGCCCCGGCGATCGGCACCGAGGTGCCCTTCACCGCCGCGAACAGCCCCGCACCGACCGTCAGCCTCGGGAACCCACCCGGCTGCACGAAATCGACATACCGCGTCGGGCGCGGCGCGAAGGAATGGCTTTCGTGCATGAAGCCGCCAACGGCGATTCGCAGGGTCATCCGAAGTCCGATCCGAAATTGCGCAACCCGGATGGTCCCGCGCCGCCGCCGGCTTGGCAAGCGGCGACCGGCTCCTCTGCCGATCGGATCGCGCCGCACTCCCACCCGCGTTGACCGCCCGGACGCCTCCGCCGACACTTCCGCGATCCAAGGAGACGGCACGATGAAGGCATTCTGGAGCGACGTGGAACTGGCGCACGATCCGCAGTTTTTCCTGCAGCGCGGCACCGTGAAGCGCAATTTTGAGGTGCCGGCCCGCGCCCTGGCGCTGCTTGAATCCTGCCGCGCGATGGGCCTGGCGATCACCGATCCTGGCCCGGCCGACCTGCTCGCCATCGGCAGCGTGCATCCGCCCGACTACATCGACTACCTCCGCGACGGCTGGCAGGCATGGCAGGCGATGGCCGACCACGGCGAGGAAATGATCGCCAATGTCCACCCGGCACCCGAGATGCTGGCAAATGGCGCCCGCCGCTCGGCCACCATCGTCGGCCAGGTGGGATGGTACCACGCCGACACCAATCCAACCTGCCGGGAAACCTGGGCGTCGGCCGAGGCGGCGGCAGCCTGTGCCATCGCAGCCGCCGACGAGGCCGCCGCCGGGCGCCATGCCTATGCGCTGGCCCGCCCGCCCGGCCATCACGCCTATGCCGCGCGCGCCGGGGGGCATTGCTACCTCAACAACGCCGCCATCGCCGCCGAGCGGCTGCGCGCCAGAGGGGCGGCGCGCGTTGCCGTGCTCGATATCGACAGCCACCACGGCAACGGCACCCAGGGCATATTCTGGGCGCGCGACGACGTGTTCTTCGCCTCGGTGCACGGCGATCCCAACGGCTACTACCCGTGGTACGTCGGCCATGCCAGCGAGCGCGGCGAGGGGCCGGGGGCGGGATGCAACCTCAACATACCGCTGGCCCGCGGCAGCGACGACGAAATGTGGTTGGCCGCGATCGCCGCCAGCCTGCGCGAAATCCGCCGCCATGGCGCCGAGGCGCTGGTGGTCAGCCTCGGCATGGACGCCAGCCTGCACGAGCCGTTCCGTTTCCTCGACATCACCGATGACGGCTTCGCCCGCGCCGGGGCCATCATTGCCGCCGCCGGACTGCCCTGCGCCATCGTGCAGGAGGGCGGCTACAACCTCGACGCCCTGGGTACGCTGCTTGGGCGCTTCCTGGCTGGGTTCGGCGATTGATAACAACCACGACAAAAAGTGACCGTTCTTGGCCAAGGCCAGGGCGTTGCCCTGGACCCACCAGGTCCCGAGCGCGCCTTCGCGCGACGGGCCAAGCCTCTGGACCTTAAATCCATGAAAATAAATAGTATGAGGTCCA
>JBBQOT010000143.1:0-7044 GCA_038331165.1 Acetobacterales bacterium | reverse complement strand
CCCCTTCCCCAAACAACACTCAAGTAAGGGGTTCCAAGGGCGACGGCCGTCGCGCGAAGGCGCGCTCCGGACTTGGTGGGGTCGAGGGGCGAAGCCCCCGCCTTGCTTATTCCGCCTCAGGCCCTTAGTTTCGCCGCCCCCCATTTCCGCGATCTACCGGAACGGCAGGAGGCTCGTGATGTCGCATATCCAGTCCGTTGCCGTGTTCTGTGGCGCCAGCCTCGGCGTCTCGCCAGCCTTCTGCGCTGCCGCCGAAGACCTCGGTCGCGGCATCGCCCGGGCCGGCTGGCGGTTGGTCTACGGCGGCGGGCAGATGGGGCTGATGGGCGTGGTGGCCAACGCCGCGCTGGCCGCCGGCGCTACCGTGGTGGGCGTAATCCCCGAATTTCTTCAGCGTCAGGAGGTGGCGCATGTCGGCATCAGCGAACTGGTCATCACCGACAGCATGCACAGCCGCAAGACAGGCATCTTCGCGCGCGCCGACGCCTTCGTCACTTTGCCGGGCGGGCTCGGCACGCTGGACGAGACGGTGGAGATCATCACATGGCGCCAGCTACGCCTGCACGACAAGCCCATCCTGGTGTGCGACGTGCTGGGCTCGGCCGCTCCGCTAGTGGCCGCGATCGAGACGGCCGTGGCCCTCGGCTTTGCTCGGCCAGAGGTGCGCCACCTGTTCGAGGTGCACGAGGGCGTCGCCTCCGTGCTCGCTCGCCTCGCCGCCCTGCCAGCCTTGCCAGCCTTGGCAACGGGGACCGCCGATCGGCTCTAGCGGCACTTCATCCCTGCCACGCACATTATGGCTGCCGCGCGCCGCGCGGCTTGCCGGCGCGGCGCGGGGCGTCTATACGCCGATCGGCCGGAGTGTAGCTCAGCCTGGTAGAGCACTGTGTTCGGGACGCAGGGGCCGGAGGTTCGAATCCTCTCACTCCGACCATTCCCTGCCAAATTCACTCGTTCGGGTGACGACGCGTGGTTTCTTGACAACCGCGCGAGCTTCGTGACGCTTGGCCACGTGACCAAGAAGTCCGACATGCAGGACCGTGAGGATCTGGCGCGCAAGCTGCGCCTGGCGCTGCATGCCCGCGAGTGGAACCAGTCCGACCTTGCCCGCGCCGCCACCCTCCCGCGCGAACTAATTTCCACCTACGTCCGCGGCACCAGCTTCCCGACCGCCCGCAGCCTGCGCCGGTTGGCCGACGCGTTGCAGATGAAGATCGAGGAACTCGCCCCACAGGCGCCCGGCCTGTTCCAGTACGAGCCGCCGCCGACCATGGAGATCACCGGCCTGGCAAACGGCAAGGCACGCATCATGGTGAACACCGTGGTGCCGATCGGCGTGGCACTGGAGATCGGCCGGCTGATCGAGGGGGCGCTGGCGCGAGAGGGATAGACCAGGGAATCTTGGCGCCGTCGTTCCGTGCGGCTACCGCCGGCCCCGCGCGGCCCAGAACATCAACGCCCGTGTCGGCCAGGCCCAGGCGATGCCAGTGACCACGAAATACAATGCCTGTGCGGTCCAGTGCAGGCCGAGCACCCGGTCGGCCAGCACCACCGCCGCTGCGACATAGGCGGTGAAGCCCACCAGGAAGATCACCACGGCCAGCGGAATGCGCGACATGCCGACGATGTGGCGGCGAATTTGCCGCGGCGCAACACCCGGCTATACAGAATGTCATTCCATCCGTCGCAAAGCCGCCAAGGAGAGACCCGCGCATGGACCTCAAGGATCACATCCGCGGCATTCCCGATTTCCCCAAGCCGGGCATTCTGTTCTACGACATTTCCACCCTGCTGCGCGACGCCGACGCTTGGCAGGTGGCAATGGGCCGGCTGGCCCGCGTGGTGCGGGCCTACCAGCCCGACCTGGTCGCCGGCATCGAATCGCGCGGCTTCCTGATGGCCGCTCCGCTGGCGCTTAAGCTCGGCTGCGGCTTTATCATGCTGCGCAAACGCGGCAAGCTGCCTGGAAACGTGATCGGCCTGGACTACGGGCTCGAATATGGCACCGACCGGATCGAGATCCAGGCCGACGCCGTGTATGCTGGCCAGCGCGTGGTGGTGGTCGACGACCTGCTGGCCACCGGCGGCACGCTGGCCGCTGGCATCCGCCTGCTGCGCGACGTCGGCGCCGAAGTGCCGGCCGCTGCGGCGCTGATCGAGCTGACATTCCTCGACGGCCGTTCGAAGCTCGATGTGCCGTTCGAATCGCTGATCGCCTACGATTCGTGACCGAACACGGCGTTTGAAGCGCGCGCCTCAAGCGGCTAGGTAGGGATGGGCCGCAGCCCACCGCACCCGGAGGACGCCGCGATGTCTGACGCCGGACCGACGCCCCGCTCCCTGGCCCGTCGCGCCACGTTGGCGCTGCTGGCCGCCACGCCGTTCGCTGCCCCGTTCGCCGGTGTTACGCTTGCCGAAAGCGCGTTGGCCGAGGCGCCATCCCTGCTGGTCGCCGGCCCGCCCGGTGGGCGAATGGACCGTTGGGCCCGCGCGCTGACCGCCGCCTTTTCTCCCGTGCTGCCCGCCGGCACCCGCCTGCAGCCGAGTACGGTCGGCGGCGAAGACGGGGTAACCGGCGCCAACCAGTTTGCCACCCGAGTCACCCCCGACGGCAACACCTTGCTGCTCGCCCCCGGCGACGCAGCTCTGGCCTGGCTAGTCGGCGACCCGCGCGCCCGCTTCGACGTGGCCAAATGGCTGGGCGTGGTCGCCGGCATCGCACCGGCCGTGGTGTGCGGTCGTATCGCGGCCAGCCGGCCGGGCGAAAAGATCCGGGTCGGTCTATCAGGTCCGGTCGGCCCCGACCTCGCCAGCTTGTTGGGGCTGGAACTCGCCGGGTTGGCCGCAACCCCGGTTTTCGGCGTGCTCGATCAGATCGCCGCCATCCAGGCGCTGGCGTCGCGCGCCGTCGATGCGGTGCTGCTGCGCGGCGGCGCGGTGACGGCCAATCTCGGCCCTCTTGCGCAGGTGGGGGTCGCACCGCTGTTCACGCTGGGCGCTACCGGCGGCGACGGCCGCGACGCGCTGCTGCCGGAGGTGCCCAACCTGGTGGAATTCGCACAGGCCCGCGGCGCAACCCCCGCCGCCGCGCTGCTTGGCGGCTGGCGAGGCGTGGCGGCGGCGGCGCAGGTGGAATACGCGCTGGTGCTGCCGCAACTCACGCCCGCCGCGCTGGTGGCATTGTGGCGGCAGGCTGGCAACCTCGCCGCGGCCTCGCCCCTGTTGCACGACGCGACCGACCGTACCAGCAGTGTTGGCGGACCCGCCGCGCACCCCCTTACCCAGGCGTTGGCGCCCGACGTGCCGGCGATCACCGAACTGCGCGCCTGGCTCGCCACCCGGCTTGGCTGGCGCCCGCCAGGCTGATGTCGAGGGAGGCTAACCCGCCTCAGGCGTCTGGGCGCGGGCGTTCAGGCTGCCCAGCTGGTGCGGAACCCTTCGAAGCCGCTGGGAATACGCTTCAGCCCATCGATCACGCGGCGCCTTGTCTTCTCGTCGTCCTGCGGCAGGAAGTCGATTGACACTGCGTCGGAAATGCCGCCGAACCGGTCGGCGACCGCATCGGCGAGCTTGTCATAAGTGGCGCGCACCGCGAACAGGTCGAGCACCTCGTCGGGCACCATCGCCGCCATTTCGCTCCATTGTCCCTTCCGGCTGGCTTCGTGCAGCTTCACGCCCAGCTCCGACACGCCGTGGATGTCGAACACACCGCGATAGGCCGGGGTAGAGCCGTAGAACGCCACGCGGTAGCGCAGCTTTTCCGCCGCGCGGTCGACCGAGGCCTGGTCTGGCCCGGTGGCGATGAAGCCGCCGCCGGTCACCTCGAAATTGGCGAAGGACTTGCCGGTCTTCTCCAGCTCGGCGGCCAGCAGCGGGCGTACCACATCGGTGACGTATTTGCGCGTGGCGAAACCGTGCAAGCGCACCCCGTCGCACAGCCGTGCTGCGGTTTTCTGCATCTCGGGCCCGACGGCGGCAATCATCACTGGCACCATCGGCAGTCCGACGGGCTTCGGCGAGAACTCCGGGGTCATCAGGGTGAAGTTGTAGAACTTGCCGCGGTAGTCGAGCTTCTCACCAGTTTCCCAGGTGCGCCAGATCGCCCGCAGCGCCTGGACATACTCGCCCATGCGCGGCGCCGGGTGCTCCCAGCGAACATCGAAGCGACGTTCGTTATGGGCGCGTACTTGGGTGCCCAGGCCCAGCACGAAGCGGCCGCGCGAATGCAGGTTCAGGTCCCAGCCGATGTTTGCCACGATCATCGGACTGCGGGGGAACGAGATCGCCACCGAGGTCGCCAGATGCACCCGCTCGGTGGCCAGTGCGGCGATGCCCAGCGGCATGAACGGGTCGTGCGCCAGCTCGGGACAGGTCAGACCGTCCACGCCATCGGCCTCGGCCTGCGCGGCGGCGGCGCCGATCGCCCGCCAGTCGGTATACGGCACTCCGGTCGAGACGCGCATGGGTTAAGCTCCTCCTCGTTTGCCATAATCGCACCATGGCGGCGAGGCTGGCGCAACCCTGCCCACGCCGGTGCCGCCATTGCCCGCCCACCGGTGCCCTCGCACTCTGCCGCCATGGCCAGCACCCCGATCGTCCGCCGCCCGCATCTGGATGCGCCCGCTGTCGCGGTGCTGGTGTTCCTGACCGCGTTGTGGGGATTGCAACAGGTTTCGGTGAAGGTGGCCATTGCCGACGGTTTGGCGCCGGCGCTACAGGCCGCACTGCGCTCGGCCGGGGCGGCGCTGTGCGTGTTCGTGTGGATTGCCGCCCGCGAGGGCCGGGCCGCCGTTGCCGCGTTGGTTGCCCGGCCCACGTTGTTGCCGGGGCTCGGCGTGGCGGTGCTGTTCGCCGCCGAGTTCCTGGCGCTGTACGATGGGCTGCGGCTGACCACGGCCTCGCGCGGCGTGGTGTTCGTCTATTCCGCGCCGTTCTTCGTTGCCCTCGGCGCGCATCTGATCGTGCCGGGCGAGCGGCTGCGCCTGGTGCAATTCGCCGGATTGGTGCTGGCCTTTCTCGGTATGGGGGCCGCCTTCGCCGAGGGGCTATGGGCTGGCGGCGGCTCGGTCAGGGGCGACCTGCTGTGCCTGCTGGGCGGCGTGCTGTGGGCTGCGACCACGCTGTGCGTGAAGGCCTCGCCGGCCCTGTCGGCGGCGGCGCCGGCCACCCTGCTGTGGCTGCAGCTGGTCGGCTCGGCGCCGATCCTGTTTGCCATCTCCTGGCTGCGCGGCGAGCTGGCGCCGTTCCCGCAGGTCGGGCTGCTGGGCTGGACGGGATTGTTCTACCAGACGGTGATCATCGCCTTTGCGAGCTATCTCGTGTGGTTTCGCCTTATCCTGACCTATCCTGCCGGGCGGGTGGCGGGTTTCACCTTCCTGGCGCCGGTATTCGGTATCGTCGCTGGCTGGGCGCTGATGGGCGACGCGCTGTCGTGGGGCCTGTTCGTCGGGCTGGCGGCGATCGGGATGGGCATGCGGATGGTCAACACGCGCTGACACGTGGGTGAGGGCGGAAATGGCGCAACGGCCGAACGAACTGCCCGAAAACTTCTGGACCGTGCCGGCGCCACAGGCGCTGACCGCGCTGGACAGCATGGCCGGCGGGCTCACCGCCACCGAGGCGGCGCGGCGCCTGGCGGTCATTGGGCCGAACCAGGCCAGCGCAACACGCCCCCGCCGTCTGCTCGCACGGATCTTCCGGCGCATCGCCGAGCCCCTGGTGGCGATCCTGCTGGCCGCGGCTGTCATCTCCGGCGTTACTGGGGACATCGCCAGCTTCGTCATCATCCTGGCCATCCTCGCGGTCTCGATCACGCTGGACGTGGTGCAGGAACACCGGGCGGAGGCCACCGCCGAGGCGCTGCAGCGCAGCGTGGCGGTGCATTGCGAGGTGCTCCGCGATGGCAAGCTGGTGCAGGTGCCGACCGAGGAGGTGGTGCCAGGCGACGTGGTGGAATTGCGCGCCGGCGACCTGGTGCCGGCCGACGGCATCGTGCTGACCAGCGACGCCGCCTTGGCGAACGAGGCACTGCTGACAGGTGAGCCCTATCCGGTGGAAAAGCGCACTGGCCCGTCCGCCAGTGACGCCCCCGCCGAGGCCAGCGGCGCGTTGTTCGGTGGCACCGCAATGGTTGGCGGCGAGGCCACCATGCTGGTGGTCGCCACCGGCGCACGCACCCGTTTCGGCGCCATCGCCGCCGCGCTGCGCGCCGATGCCCCGCCCACCGCCTTCGAGCGCGGCCTGCGGTCACTGGGCGGGCTGATCCTAAGGCTGACGGTGTTCCTGACCCTGTTCGTGTTGCTGACCCACCTCGCCTTCGGTCGGCCGGCGCTGGAGGCCTTCCTGTTCGCCGTGGCGCTGGCGGTGGGGCTGACGCCGGAGCTACTGCCGATGGTCACCACGGTCACGCTGGCGCGTGGGGCCCAGCGCATGGCCGCGCGGCGGGTGGTGGTCAAGCGGCTGTCGGCGATCCACGACCTCGGCGCGATGGACGTGCTGTGCACAGACAAGACGGGCACGCTGACCCAGGCGCGCATCGCGCTGGCCGGGCATCCCGGCCCCGACGGCGCCGACGACGCGCGCGTGCTCGAACTCGCCGTGGTGAACAGCCGCTTCTCCGGCGGGGTGCGCAGCCCAATGGACGAGGCGATCCTGGCGGACACCACCGCACCGCCCGCGGATGGCTGGCGCCGCATCGCCGCGATACCGTTCGATTTCGAACGCCGCCGCGCCTCCGTTCTGGTGGAGCACGGCGGCGCGCGCCTGCTGGTGGTCAAGGGCGCGCCAGAGGAGGTCCTGGCGCTTGCGGTGGCGGCCCTCGGGCCCGACGGCCAGCCGATGCCGCTCGACGGCGCCATGCGCCAGCGCCTCGCCGCACTGATCGACGCGCGTGCCGCCGAGGGGTTGCGTTGCCTGGCCGTGGCGTGGCGCGCCATGCCCGCCGATTGCAACACCGCCTCGGCGGCCGACGAAGTCGAACTGGTCTTTGCCTGCCTCTGCGTATTCGCCGACCCGCCGAAGGACTCGGCCGGTGCCGCCATCACC
>JBBQOT010000142.1:0-7050 GCA_038331165.1 Acetobacterales bacterium | reverse complement strand
CAGCGTGCCGCCGTCGGTTTGAACCGTCACCCCGTCATCGCCCCAAGTGATGGCGGTGACCTCGGTGCCCAGGCTGACCTTACCGGCCAGCGGCAAAAGGCGGCGCTCCACCAGCGCGCCGATGCCGCCATCGGCCGACAGGTTGCGGCCCTGCAGGTCGTTGGCCGACCAGTCGCGCACCGAGAAGCGGCGCGGGTCGGCGGCGGCGATCTGTGCCGCCTCCCAGGTCTCGATGGTGGCCAGCCAGGGGTCGCCGCGCAGGTCGGCAATCTCCTCGGCCACGCTGATATCTGGCTCCTGCGCCGCGCGAGCGTGGCAAATGCGGTCGAACAGGGCGGCGGCGCGGCCATGGGCGGCCACATCCTCGGCCTCGGCCAGGCGGCCGCCCATCACCAGCACGCGGTGGCGGTCGCCGTCGGCGTCGGTGAGCGTGTCTCCGGCGTCACGGGCCAGGTCGGCCAGGGGGTTGCGGTCGGCGTCGTGCAGCCAGGTGGCGCCGAGGTCGAAGGGGTCGGCACCCACCACGACCGTACGCGCCCGCCCGCCGGCCCGCCGCTCGGCCTCCAGCACCACGCAGCTTCGGCCGGCGGCGCGCAGGGCGGCGGCGGCGGCCAGCCCGGCGACGCCGGCACCCACGATGATGACTTCAGGATCACTCATGGCGACGGTTCTACGGCGCCACGCCGATGGCGGGAAGCCTTGCCGGCGGCACGCGGCGTGGGCGACACTGGGCGATGACCCGAGACCCTGTGCTGATCGTGCTCGCCGGCCTGCCTGGCAGCGGCAAATCCACCCTGGCCCGTGCGCTCGCCGAACGGCTCGACGCAATGTGGCTGCGCATCGACACCATCGAACAGGCGATCCGCGATTGCGATGTGCTGGCCGGCGAGGTCGGGCCGGCCGGCTACATCGTCGGCTACGGCATTGCGGCGACCAATCTGCGCCTCGGCCACCGGGTGATCGCGGATTCCGTGAACCCCATCGCCATCACCCGTGATGCCTGGCAGGACGTGGCGGTCGGTGCCGGGGCGCGCTGTGTCGAGGTCGAGGTGGTCTGCTCCGATCCGGTCGAGCACCGCCGGCGCGTGGAAACCCGCATCGTCGATGTGGCGGGGCTGGTACCGCCGGATTGGGAGGCAGTGGTCGGTCGTGCGTGCGACGCCTGGACCCGCGCCCATGTTGTGGTCGATACCGCCGGCCGCACCGTCGACGCCTGCGTGGCCGAGGTGCTGGCCGCGCTGCGCTGAGGGCTTTCGCGCCATCGCGCCATGCGCCACCATCCCTTTCTGAACCAGAGGAACAGCGCCATGTGGCAAGAGAGCGATCGCTACCCCGACCCGCGGGTGGTCACCATGGACCCCAGCTTCAATAAATACCGCGGGGTGCTGGCCTCGGTCGAACGCCTGTTCACCGGCTGCCGCTGGTCCGAGGGCCCGGTGTGGTTCGGCGACCAGCGCGCAGTGTTCTGGAGCGACATCCCCAACAACCGCATCCTGCGCTGGGACGAGGCGACCGGGCAGACCAGCACCTTCCGCCAGCCGAGCAACAACGCCAACGGCAATACGCGCGACCGCCAGGGGCGGCTGGTTACGTGCGAGCATGATTCGCGGCGGGTGACCCGCACCGAATACGACGGGTCGATCACGGTGCTGGCGGACAGCTATCAGGGCAAGAAGCTGAACTCGCCGAACGACGTGGTGGTGACCAGCGACGGCGCGATCTGGTTCACCGACCCGCCCTTCGGCATTCTGGCCTATTACGAGGGCCACAAGGCGGAGAGCGAGATCACCCCCGCGGTCTGGCGCATCGACGGCCAAACCGGCGAATTGACGATGATGGCGGATGACGTTCCGGGGCCGAACGGGCTGGCCTTCTCGCCCGACGAGTCGATCCTCTATGTCGTCGCCAGCCGTGCCGACCCGCGCGAGATCCGCGCCTTCGACGTGGTGGGCGGCAAGAAGCTGGCGAACGGACGGGTTTTCATCAACGCCGGCGGTGGGTCGCCGGACGGGTTTCGGGTGGATATCGACGGCAACCTGTGGTGCGGCTGGGGCATGGGCAGCGACGACCTGGACGGGGTACGCATCTTCAACCCGGCGGGCGTGCCGATTGGTCACATCCGGCTTCCGGAACGCGCCGCAAATCTTTGTTTCGGCGGGCGTTATCGCAACCGGCTGTTCATGGCGGCGAGCCATTCGCTGTATTCGCTCTACGTCAACACCCAGGGCGTGGCAGGCGGCTGAACATGTTCGAGCGCCAGCCCACTTTCTGCGATCTGCCGCACGGCATGCCGGGGCATGGCACCAAGGCGGCGGTGCTGGGGGTGCCGTACGATTGCGGCATCCACCCGTTCCGCGTCGGCTCGCGCGAGGCGCCGTCGGCGGTGCGCCGGGCCTCGCGCCATCTGCGCGCCTTCCATGTCAGCCAGGGCGATTTCGACGTGCTGGCGCGGTTGGGTGCGGTGGATTGCGGCGACATCAAGCTGCTGCCTGGCCGGCCGATCCAGGCCTTTCCGGCCATCGAGGCGGCGGCCGGGGCGGTGCTGGATGCCGGCGCGGTGCCGGTGGCGATCTGCGGCGACGGCTCCGGCTCGTTGCCGTTGATGCGGGCTGCCGGCAAGCGCCACCCCGGCATGGTGGCGCTGCACATCGACAGCCACACCGATGCCTATGAACTGCCGGACGCCGATCCGCTCGACCCTTCCACCCAGTTCACCCATGCCGCCACCGAGGGGGTGATCGATGTCGGGCGGTCGTGGCATGTCGGCATCCGCGGTTTTAGCTCGGTGCCCGGCGTCGTTGCCCGGGCGCGGTCGATGGGGTTTGGGGTGGTGACCACCGAGGACCTGCTGCGCCGCGGTTTCGCGCAAACCATGGCGGAGTTCCGCGACAATGCCGGCGGGCGCCCGGTGTATTTGTGCTGGGACATGGATATCTTCGACCCCGCGGTGGCGCCGGGGGTGTGCACGCCCACCTGGGGCGGGTTGTCGGCGCGCGAGGGAATTGAGCTGATCCGCGCCTGTTCCGGCCTGAACATCGTGGCGATCGACTTCAACACCGTCAGCCCGCCGCAGGATATCGGCGAGCAGGCGGCCTTCCTGTGCGCCCATATGGTGATGGAGGCGATGCTGTTGCTGTGCCGCCAGTTCGGCGTGGCGGATTGATACCAATCCGCTCAATTATTGAGCTATGCAGAAGGCAAGGCCAGGGCTCTGCCCTGGACCCGCCAAAGGCCGACGGCCTTTGGAAACCCACTTTATTTTCAATCAGATGAGGTCCAGGGGCTCGGCCCCTCGCGCGAAGGCGCGCTCGGGACCCGGTGGGGTTCGGGGCGACGCTCCGACTTCCCTGACTAAGGGTCACCCTTACCCAGGGTTGTTATAACTTATTATCTTAGATCAAACGCTTGTAGCGCAGATAGAAGAACGCCCCGGCGGTCAGCACGACGGTCAGGACCAATAGCCCGAGCCAGACGTTGAACCAGGGGCCCCGGCTGCTCGCGCGTGCCTGTGCGCGCGGCGCCTCACGGCGTTCCGTGGCCTCCACGTAGTCGGCCAGGGTGGGTTTCCGCTTCTTCGCCATCATGCGCCATCAGTGAGGGCCATCGAAAGCGGCCGGGGCGCTCAATCTACCACATGGTCGCGCGACGGCAACGCGAGGCTGATGCCGGACGGAACCGTTTGGCCGCCCGCTGTCGGTGCACGATCAGGCTGAAGCCTGATGTTGGCGCAGGATCAGGCTGTAGCCTGATGCACACAGCGGGTGATTGCCGCCACCAGCGTGTCGCGGGGGGTGGGCTTGGTGAGGTGGAAGTCCATGCCTGCTTTGTGGCAGGCGGCGCCGACCTCGGCGCCTGCATCGGCGGTGAGGCCAATGATGAGCAACCGGCGCGGCGCCTGTTCGGCCGCCTCGTCCTGGCGGATCGTGCGTGTGGCGACCAGCCCATCCATGCCGGGCATCTGCACATCCATCAGCAGGGCATCATAGGCGAAGCGGCGCACCATGGAGACGGCCAGTTCGCCGTTGTCCACAACGTCCACCTTGGCGCCGGCGCGTTGCAGCATGGTGCGCGTGACGATCTGGTTGGTGGCGTTGTCTTCGGCCACCAGTACGCGAATGCCGGCCAGGGGGAGGGCGTCGGTGGGCGGCAGGGGCGGGTCAACGGCATCGCTGGGCGCGGCGGCGGTATCGGCGGCGCGCGTCGGGCCGGCGGCGAGCATGGCGACAACGCTGCGCAGGCGCGAGGCGAGCACCGGCTTGAGCAACTGCGCGTCGAACAGGTCGAGCCCGTCGCGCGCTTCGCCGGCCTGGCCGGAGGCGCACAGCACCAGGCGCAGGTGCCCGATCGATGAAGTAAGTTCCGGTGCCCCGAAACCGGGGTCACGGCGTACGGCGCGGGCGAAGGCGATGCCATCCATCACCGGCATGACGCGATCGACCAGCACCAGGTGGTAGGGCGCGCCCTCGGCGGCGGCATGGCGCAGCATGGCGAGGGCCGCGATCCCGTCTTCGGCGGTGTCGGCGCGGGCGCCGAGGCCGGCGAGTTGGCGCACCATGATCTCGCGGTTCATCGGCAGGTCGTCGACCACCAGGCAACGGCGGCCCTGCAGCGGTGCAGGGTCGATCTCGACCGCGCCGTGGTGCGGGCGCATCACCAGGGAATATTGGAACTCGCTGCCGCCGCCGGGGCGGGCGGCGGCGCTGATGCTGCCGCCCATCGTCTGGACCAGTTGGCGGCAGATCGCCAGGCCGAGCCCGGTGCCGCCGTACTGGCGGGAGATCGAGGCATTGGCCTGGCTGAATCGTTCGAACAACAGCGGCAGACTAGCGGGGTCGATGCCGATGCCGGTGTCGGCGACGGTGCAGGTGAGCAGCAACGTGCCATCGGGCTGTGGCGCCGCGTCGAGTGTGATCTCGATCCAGCCGCGCTCGGTGAACTTGACCGCGTTGCCGACGATGTTGAGCAGGATCTGGCGGAAGCGCCCGGGGTCGCCGACCATCGCCACGGGCAGGCTGTCGCCCAGGCGGCAGACCAGCTCGACACCTTTCACGGCGGTGGCCGGGGCGAACAGCTCGGTGACGGTGGCGACCTCCTCCTCAAGCACGAAGGGGATGGATTCCAACTCGAACGCGCCAGCCTCGATCTTGGAGAAGTCGAGGATGTCGTTGAGCACGGTCAGCAGGTGCTCGGCCGAGTTCTGGATGGTGCGGGTGTAGCGGTGCTGCTCGGGGTCGAGGCGCGTTTCCATCAAAAGCCCGGCCATGCCGATCACCCCGTTCATCGGCGTGCGGATCTCGTGGCTCATGGCGGCCAGGAAGTCTTGTTTGGCGCGGCCCTCGGCCAGGGCGCGGCGCTCGCTGTGGCTGAGCATGTCGCGCTGGTGGAAGAGACCGTCAGCCTGGCGGTAGAGCAGCCACAGTGCTGCGAACACCACCATGCAGACGGCGGTGAAGCTGGCGAACAGCACCCGCGCCTCGACATGCCAGGCCGTAAAGGCGGCGTCGATCGGGCGGCTGGCGGCGACAACCAGCGGCGAGCGCGCCGAGGTGACGAAGCTGGCGATCACTTCGCGGCCATCCTGTTTGGCGCGCCAGGTGCCGGTGCGGAGGCCGGGGAGGAAGTTGGCGAAGGTCGGCGCATCGGTGTCGCGCCGACCGATGGCGCTGGGCGGCAGGTCGGTGGCCAGGTGCAGCGTGCCGTCGGGGCCATACAGGCGGATGTCGGTGCCGAAGGTCCGCGCGCTCTGGCGCAGGCTGGCGGCGAGGTATTCGAGGTCGAGCAGGGCGACGACGCCGCCGCTGGTGCCGTCACGGCCCCAGCCTTCATGCCCAGTGCGGGCGCGGCCGAGTGGCAGCGACCACTTGGCCGCCGGTGTGGCGGCGTCGGCGCCCGGATGGGGCAGTGGGGTGCCAAGCACCATCGGTGCGGGTACCACCGCGCGCGCCGCGTCGTGCAGCAGCGGCAGCCAGGGTTCTTCGCGCAGCGAATGGCCGATCAGCGTCGGGTCGGAGGCGCGCACCACATTGAAGCCGGCATCGAGCAGCAGCACGTCGCGCACCTGCGGCAGGTCGCGCAGGCGCTGGCGTAGCGTGGCTTCGTCGCTGGCGGCGAGGCCGGCCGGCAAGGTGGCGAGGTCGACCAGCAACGTATCGACTGCCTGGGTGAGGCGGGTGACCTCGGCGGAGACCGACTGGGCGGCGCGCAGGGTGGCCGATTCCGTACCGTCTTCGGCACGGTAGTAGCTGTCGCGCAGCAGGCCGAGGAACAGGCCAGCCAGGGTGAGCATGGCGATGGCGGCACCGACGCCGAATAGGCCGGACGGAGTCATGGCCCTGGCTTGGGCGCGCGGGGCGGCGCGGCGTAAGGCGGCGGAAGGGGGAACAGCGGGCGACGGCATGGCGGCGGCCGTTGCCGGGCCTGGCTGCGCGCGCTGTGACGTGATCCCGGTGGTCCTGCGCATCGCGGCGCCCCAATCCTGTTTCACCGGTGACCCGCGAGGAGCGCGAGCGTGCCGGCCGGCACGTGAGTGGCCACAATTGCCGCTTTGGTTGGCAATTGCCGATCTGGCAAGTCTGAGATACCTCGATCAACAAAAGGTGACATTTGAGGTCTGACCGCGTGATTTCAGTTGGATCGATGGATTTCTTCCCGTTGGACCAAGGCATCTCATGCGACGGATTACATGACCGTTACCAATCAGTCTGATGGCGCACGTTTCGCCACGGTTGAAGGAATCTGCCGAAGCGTGAATTACCCGATCAAACAACGAGCTAGACCACGATCTGCGCTTCTATCGGCGCCTATCATGGTCTAGAGCGAGACCATGCGGTCGCTGCGGTCCCGGTTGATGGTGGCGTGGGTGCTGTCGCTGGCGGCGGCGCTGACGGTGGGCGGCGTGCTGGTGCAGATGTACCGGTTGTCGAGTGCCGCGCAGAGCGGGCTGGGTGCTGCGGTGCTGGAGCAGGGATGTGCTGCAATCACCGAGAACTACGCCTATTTCACCGCTGGATGGGCCGGGCCGCGGCAGTTGCGGGAGCTGGACGGGTTCCG
>JBBQOT010000141.1:0-7054 GCA_038331165.1 Acetobacterales bacterium | reverse complement strand
CGCGCCCATCAGCGCCTCGTTGGTGAGGGCGATGAGGGAATAGGCGCCGATGACCTGCTTCAGCGCGTCGATCAGCCGGTCGACGACGTCCAGCGCGCAGGTTTCGCTGGCGAGCACCCAGGAGCGGCCGCCTTCGGCGTTCTGCAGCTGGCCGAGGATGAGCGGGCGCACGCCCAGCGGGTCGCGCGCGCCCATCAGCGCCTCGTTGGTGAGGGCGATGAGGGAATAGGCGCCGATGACCTGCTTCAGCGCGTCGATCAGCCGGTCGACCACGGTGGAATACTGGCTCATGGCGATGAGGTGGATGAACACCTCGCTGTCCATGGTGCTTTGGAACAGGCAGCCGCGGCGGACCAGGGTGCGGCGCAGGCCGGTGGCGTTGGTGAGGTTGCCGTTATGGGCGACGGCGAGGCCGCCGAACTCGAAATCGGCATATAGCGGCTGGACGTTGCGCAGCACCGTGTCGCCGGTGGTGGCGTAGCGGTTGTGGCCCAGCGCGCGGCTGCCGGGCAGGCCGGCGATGACGCGGGCGTCGCCGAAATTCTCGCCCACCAGGCCGAGGCCGCGATGCGAGCGGAAATGCTGGCCGTCATGCGCGACGATGCCGGCCGCCTCCTGTCCGCGGTGCTGCAGGGCGTGCAGGCCGAGGGCGGTGAGGGCAGCGGCATCGCCGTGGTTCCACACGCCGAAGACGCCGCATTCCTCGTGCAGCTTGTCGTCATCGTAGCGCGAATCCGCAGGATCGTTGCCCGGCGAGGGCGCGGCGCGGACGGGTGCGGCATGGGTCATGGGCGGGGTCCTGTCGGCGCGGCGGCATCAGGGTTTCGGTTGCTGGCGGCCGAGCGGGACTGCCTGCAGCAGGTCGAGCGAACGGGTGGGCGCGACCGGCGGCGGAATCGGCACGCTGGGGCGGAAACGCTCGGGGATGTGGTCGGCCAGCCTGGTCGCGGCCTCGGCGACCAGGGGCAGCAGCCGGGCCTCGCGCACCGGTTGCGGCCAGCGTTCCGGCACCGCGAGCCAGCCGGCGCCGATATAGGCCGCCACCGTCAGCGCCGCACCACGGGCCACGCCGAAGACGATGCCCAGCGCGCGGTCGAGCGCGCCCAGGCCAAGGCTATGGAAAATCTGCGCGATCACGCTGGTGACGATGGTCAGTATCAGCAAGGCGACCAGGAACAAGCCGGCATGGCCGACAATCTCGGCCATCTCGGGGTTGCCGATCAGGTCGCGCAGCGGCAGGCGCACATAGTCGATGCCGACATAGGAGACGTAGCCCGCCCCGGCCCAGGCGGCGATGCCCAGCGTCTCGCGCACGAAACCCCGCATGAATGCCAGCGAGGCAGAAATCGCCACGATCACGAGGACGGCGAGGTCGACCCAGTTCACGGGTGGGGTTCCGGCATGGGGGGCATCGTATATCGCCCCGCGGGCGTGCCGCGCCACCCCCATGACAGATTTACTGGGGTGCGTTCCGGCCCGATCACGCCTCCTTTGTTCGGGCCGGCGCTTTGCCCGCCTTGCCGGTGAAGCCGGCGATGAGGTCGCCGAGATGGCCGATCTCGTCCAGCACCAGGCCCTCGGGCGGTGCCAGCTTGCGGTTGCCGCCAGCCACGCGGCGCGGCAGCGAGGCGCGGGAGAAGCCCAGCTTCTGCGCCTCCTTCAGCCGCGCCTCGGCCTGGGCCACCTGGCGCACCTCGCCCGACAGCCCGACCTCGCCGAAGAACACGCAGGACGGGTCGGTCGGCTGGTCGGTGGCAGCCGAAGCCAGCGCGGCGGCCACGGCGAGGTCGGCTGCCGGCTCGCCGATGCGCAAGCCCCCGGCGACGTTGAGATAGACGTCGGTGGCGCCGAGCTTCAGCCCGCAGCGGGTTTCCAGCACCGCCAGCAGCATCGACAGCCGGCCGGAATCCCAGCCGACCACCGAGCGCCGGGGCGAGCCGCCGGCATTGGCCGATAGCAGGCACTGGATTTCCACCAGCACCGGGCGGCTTCCCTCCATGCCGGCGAACACCGCACTGCCGGAAATGTTACCCCGGCGTTCGGCCAGGAACAGCGCCGAGGGGTTGGCGACCTCGGTCAATCCCTGCTCGCCCATTTCGAACACGCCGATCTCGTCGGTGGCGCCGAAGCGATTCTTCACCCCGCGCAGAATGCGGAACTGGTGGCCGCGGTCGCCCTCGAAATGCAGCACCGCGTCGACCATGTGCTCCAGCACGCGCGGCCCGGCGATGGTGCCCTCGCGGGTGACATGGCCGACCAGCACCAGGGCGGTGTTCTGCTGCTTGGCCACGCGGATCAGCTCGAAGGCGCTGGCACGCACCTGGGCGACCGACCCTGGGGCACTTTCGATGCCCTCCATCCACATGGTCTGGATGCTGTCGATCACCACCAGGGCGGAGTCCTTGGCCTCGGCCATGGCGGCGGCGATGTCGCGCAGGTTGATCGAGGCGGCGAGTTCCAGCGGGTCGGTGTGCAGGCCGAGGCGGCGGGCGCGCAGGCGGACCTGGTCGACCGCCTCCTCGCCGGAGATGTAGAGTACGCGGCTGCCGGCGCGGGCGAGCCGGGCGGCGGCTTGGAGCAGCAGGGTGGATTTGCCGATGCCGGGGTCGCCGGCGAGCAGGATGGCCGAGCCCGCGACCAGCCCGCCGCCGAGCACGCGGTCGAGCTCGGCGATGCCGGTGGGGGTGCGCGGCGGCGGGGCGGCGGTGCCGGCGAGGTCGACGAACTGGATGCGCCGGCCGGGGGCGGTGGCCTTGCCGCGGGCGAGCATGGGCGACGTCGGCGCGGCTTCCTCAACAATGGTGTTCCACTCGCCGCAGGCCTCGCAGCGGCCGGCCCATTTGGGGGTGACGGCGGCGCAGGCCTGGCAGACGTAGCGGGCGGCGGACTTGGCCATCAAGCAGGAATGGCCGGCGCGATGTCGGGGAACATCGCCCGCTCGACCAGGGCGCAGACGATGTGCGCGGCGGTGATGTGCACCTGTTGGATGATCGGCGTCCAGCTGGACGGCGCGCGCAGGATGTGGTCGCAGAGCGGGAGCATTTTACCGCCGCCCTGCCCGGCGAAGCCCAGCGTGGTCAGCCCGTGGGCGCGGGCGGCTTCGAGCGCGCGGAGCACGCTGGGCGAGTTGCCGGAGGTGGAGATGGCCAGGAATACGTCGCCCGGCCGGGCCAGCGCGATCACCTGGCGTTCGAACACATGGTCGTAGCCATAGTCGTTGGCGGTGGCGGTTATCGCCGAGCTGTCGGTGGTCAGCGCGATCGCTGGCAGTGGGGGGTGGTCGAACATCAGGCGGGAGATGAACTCGCCGGCGATGTGCTGGGCGTCGGCGGCACTGCCGCCATTGCCGGCGATCAGCAGTTTTTTTCCCGCGCGCATGCTGGCGGCGATGGCGTCGGCCATGGCGCGCAGGGTGGCGGCGGCTGCGGCGTCGTCGGCGAACGCATCCATCGCGGCGCGGCTGGCGGCGAGGTAGTGGGCGACGTAATGCGGGGCATCTTGTGGCATGTTGGTTTCCCGGAGCGGGTGGTCACCCGCCGCTGTCTTCTGCCGGCTCTGGCGCGTCGTCAACGGCTTGTTCGGTCGCGCCGATCAGGCGGTCGGCCTCGGCGCCGTCGATTGCGACCACGCCGACCAGAGTGCGCTCGACCGCGCGGGTGCGGCGGCGGGCCAGGCTGAGGTTCTTGGCCATGGTGCTGGCCTGGCCGGCCAGCTTGTCGAGCAGGATGTCGATCTTCTGCATCTCGCCACGGGTGGCCCCGAGCAGGCGGCGCACTTCGTCGGCCTTCTGCTCCAGCGACAGGGTGATGTAGCCGAGATGGATGGTGCGCAGCAAAGCGGGGAACAGGCTGGGGCCGAGCACAACCACGTGATGGAGCCGGCCGATCTCGTCGAGCAGGCCGGGGATGCGCGCGACCTCGGCATAGAGCCCGTCGGTCGGCAGGTACAGTACCGCGAAGTCCACGGTGGCCGGGGGTGCTATGTATTTCTCGGCCAGCTTGCGCGCCTCGTCGCGGATGCGCCGGGCCAGTGCGGCGCGGGCGGCCCGGTCGGCCTCGGCGTCGGCGTTCTCCTGGGCTTCGAGCAGGCGTTCGTAGTCCTCGGTCGGGAACTTGGCGTCGATCGGCAGGCGGGGCCGGGCGCCGTCGCTGCCGGGCATGATGACGGCGAATTCCACGGCATCGCGGCTGTCCGGGCGCGGGCGCCAGTTGGTGTCATAGGCGCCGGCGGGGAGAATATCGTCGAGCATGGCGCGCAGCTGGGTTTCGCCCCAGCCGCCGCGGGTCTTGATGTTGCCGAACAGGCGCTTGATGTCGCCGATCTGGGCGCCGACGGCCTGCATCTCGCCCATCGCCTTTTGCACCTGGGCGAATTGTTCGGTGACGCGGGTGAAGCTGGCCGCCATCTGTTTCTCGACGGCGGCGTGCAGCTGTTCGTTCACGGTGGTCTGGATTTCGGTGAGTTTCTTGCCGTTCTCCTCGCGCAGGGTTGTGGCCTGTTGGGCCATTTCGGTGCGCATGGTGGTGACGTCGGCGCGCAGCGCGGTGGCGGCGGCGGCGGATTGTTCGACCAGCCGGCCGAGTTGATCGGACAGGGTGACGCGGATTTCGCCCAGGCGTTGCTCGTTGCTGGCGCGCAGGTTTTCGATGGCGGTGGTGACCTCGCCGCGCAAGGCGCCGCCGCTGCTGGCCATGGCGGCGACGATTGCCCGTTCGGTTTCGGCCAGGGTGGCGCGCTGGGTGGCGGTGGCCGATTCCTGGCCGGCGCGGACCTGTTCGGCCAGCAGGCGCAGGCGATCGATCGCCTGTCCCTGGCGCAGGATCAGCACCAGGCCGGCCAGCGCCAGCAGCGCCGTGCCGGCCAGCAGCGCGGTTGCCAATTCCATCGTCGTCCTCTCGCGTGCCGGCGTGACGCGGGCTGTTACAAGCAGTGCCGGCGTGGCGCCGGCTGTTACAAGCAGTGCCGGCGTGGCGCGGGCTGTTACAAGCAGTGCCGGCGTGGCGCCGGTTGGGCCAAGTGCGGCACCCGGTGGACGCGCTCGACAATCAGCCACGACACGAGCCCGGCGCCGAGGAAGACCACCATGGTCAGCGCCACGGCAAGCGGCCCCAGCCAAGGATACAGGGCCGCCACCAGCACGCCGGACAGCGCCATGCAGAGCATCTGCCCGCAGCCCATCAGGGCGGCGGTGACCCCGGCGTGGTGCGGCACCGGTTCCAGCGCGGCATGGGTGATGTTGGGGGTGGTCAGCCCGCGGCAGATGCCCACCACCACGATGAAGGGGACGAAGGTTTCCAGCCGCACGACCCCGGCCAGGAGGAAGGCCGCCGCGCCCAGCGCCGCCAGCGGTGCCAGCGCCAGCCCCACGGCGAGTGGTGCGCGCGCGGGTACGCCGCGGCGGGCCAGGACGTTGTTGATCGTCGAGCCCACCAGGATGCCGCCGGATGTGGTGGCGAACAGCAGGCCGAAGGTTTGGATGCTGACCCCCATGGTGCCGATCAGCACCAGCGGCGAGCCCGAGATGAAGGCGAACAGCCCGCCGGAGCCGAGCGTGTTCACCAGCACATAGCCCATGGTGCGGCGCTGGCGGAACACCGCGGCGTAGCGGCCGGCCAGGTCGAGCCGGGCGGCGGGGAGCGGCGGGCGGCTCTCGGCCAGGCCGAAGGCGACGGCGAGCACCAGCAGCACCCCGGCCAGGGTCAGCACGAGGTAGATCAGCCGCCATTCGCCGGACAGCAGCAGCAGCCCGCCCAGGGTGGGGGCGATGATCGGGGCGATGGTGATGACCATGCTCACCTGGCTCATCTTGATGCGGCCGGCCTGGCCGTCGAAGCTGTCGCGCACCACCGCCATGGCCAGGGTGGTGCCGCCGGCCGCCCCGATGCCCTCCAGCAGGCGGAAGCCCAGCAGTGCCTCGATGGTGGGCGCCAGGGTGCAGCCGAGGCCGGCCAGGGCGTACAGCGTCATGCCCGTGAGCATGACCGGCCGGCGGCCGTAGCGGTCGGAGAGCGGGCCCATCACCAGTTGCGACAGGCCGAAGCCGACGAGGAACAGCGACAGGGTGAGCGCCGTCTGGGTTGCGGTGGCGCCCAGCGCATCCTGCAGCAGGGACAGCCCTGGCAGGCCGAGGTCGATCGACAGCGGCGGCAGCGCCGCGAGCGCACCGATCAGGAAGGTGAAGCCGAGCGAGTGCGGGCGAAGCGGCATGAGCCTCCTTAAGACACGGATGTATGGTTGTCACCTTGCAACCACATGTCACGAACAGATAATTTCGCCGCGCGCGGGCACGGACGAGATCGCCAGGGTGGACCCTATCCGCCACAATGGCGTTACCGACGGGGCGAAACAAGTTGGGATTCAGAACGGAATGAAGATCGGAGTATGAAGGAGGGCGAGGCCGCACCGGGATGCGGGGCGGGGGCCGTGGACTATCACGAGACAGCGTAATAATGCTGATATCGTAACATTTTGAGCGTGCGGCGTCGCGAAAGACGTCGCGGTCGAAAATCGTCGGGGGGCCGGTTTGGCGGTGTGCGGCATCGTGGAAGCCGATTTGGCGGGCGGCTTCGGCGATGGCGACACGGGAAGCGGCCGGGTGATGGCGGCAGGAGTGGCGCTGGTCGGGCGCGTTGGATTCGCAATTGGGTGGTTGGCATGGCGGCGCCACGGGCAAGGGTGCGCGCGCGGGCTTGGGTTGGCGGGTTGGCCGCGTGCCGGAACGGCGGGAAGACGAGGTGGCGGCGGTCTGCTTGAGCGGTGCCGGCGGGGTGGCGCGATGGGGGATGGGGGGCAGCTGGCCGGACCGCCAGAGGGTGATGAGGTGTTCGAGCTGCACCATGATGCGCAGGAGGCAGGCGCAGATCAGGGCGCGCAGGGCGGCCTGCACGCCAGCCGTAGCGGCGGCGTCGGCGCGCAGCTCCGCCGTGATGCCGGCGACCGCCTGGGCCAGGGTGGGTGAACTGAGTGCTACCATTTGGAGGATTATATCTAACTAACTTAGATATTGCAAGGGATTTTTTTGGCGATCTTGCAGGCCCGGGGGGCGGGGCGGTTT
>JBBQOT010000140.1:0-7058 GCA_038331165.1 Acetobacterales bacterium | reverse complement strand
CGACCATTCGCGCTGGATGACGGCGACCATGGCGAGTTGTTCCTCGGTCATGCCGTAGGTCTTCATGTAGCGCAGCACCGGGATGGTGAACATCGACGGCGGGCCGGCCGGGCCGTAGGGGGCTTCGAACTGGCCGGCGAGACTGGCGGGGTTGGGGGCCGGGCGGTTGAGGCCGATGCGGGAATTGCCGCTTTCGCCATGGGTGATCAGCACGGTTTTGCACAGGCCGGCGCTGATGGCGGCGGCGGCGTGGCGGACGTGGATCATGAACGAGCAGCCACCGACGCCGGTGCCGTCGATGTATTTCGGCACGATGCCCAAATAGTGGGCGACGTTGGTTGGGCTTTCGCCGGCGCAGGCAATGCCGTCGATGTCGCTGACCTTGAGGCCGGCATCCTTGATGGCGTTGAGCGCGCAGTCGGCGTGGAGCTGGATGTTGGACATGCCGGGGATCTTGCCCAGGCCGGTGGTTTCGGCGGCGCCGACGACGGCGATTTCACGGGGCTTCAACATGGGACTACGCCTTCACCGGACGGAAGAGGGGGAGAGAGATCTCGTCGTCGATCTTTTCGAAGACGACTTCCACCGGCATGTCGAGCACCAGGGCTTCGGGGGTTTGCGGACATTCGGTGATGTTGGTCATCATACGCACGCCTTCGTCGAGCTCGACCACCGCGATGGCGTAGGGGGCGGTGAAGCCCGGGGGCGGGCGCTGGTTGATGATGTAGCTGTAGAGCCGGCCCTTCCCGGAGGCCTTCACCACGCTGATGTCGGTGCTGCCGGTGCCGGGCACGAAGGGGCGCGGGGGGAAATAGCACTTGCCGGTGGCGTTATCCTTCTGGAGCAGGAGCTCGCCGCGCGCGCAGCCTTCCCAGAAGTGCTTCGTTTCGGGCGTTGGCTGCGGCCGGGGCCGCTTGGGGGCATCCGACATGGGCGTCTCCTTCGTTGCGTTCGCTAGGGTTGTTGCTGCTGGCGGTACTTGTCGCGCAGCGCGGTCTTGTAGAGCTTGCCGGTGGGCAGGCGCGGCAAGGCGTCGGTGAAGTCGATCGATTTCGGAACCATGTAGCGCGCGACGCGGGTTTTCAGGAAGGCGGTCAACTCGTCGGCGAGGGCTGCGTCGGGCTCGGTGCCGTCGGCGGGTTCGACCACGGCCTTTACCTCCTCGCCGAGGTCAGCGTTGGGAATGCCGATGACCGCCGCGTCGCGCACCTTGGGGTGGGCGATCAGCGCGTCCTCGATTTGCTGCGGGTAGATGTTCACCCCGCCGGAGATGATCATGAAGGCCTTGCGGTCGGTCAGATAGAGGTAGCCGTCCGCATCCAGGTGACCGATGTCGCCGAGCGCGGTCCAGGTGGGGTGGGTGGGGTGCTGCGCCCGCAGGGTCTTGTCCGGGTCGTTGTGGTAGGCGAAGGGAAGCGTGTCGCGCGCGAAATAGACGAGGCCATCCTGGCCGATCGGAAGCTCGTTGCCGTCGTCGTCACAGATGTGGAGCACGCCGAGGCGCGCGCGGCCCACCGAGCCGGGGCGCTCCAGCGCTTCCTGGCTGGTGATGACGGTGCGGCCGTTGCCCTCGGTGGCACCGTAGTATTCGGTGATAATGGGACCCCACCAGTCGATCATCCGGCGCTTGATCTCGACCGGGCATGGCGCGGCGGCATGGATGGCGTGGGTGTGGCTGGACAGGTCGATGCCGCGGTATTCGGCGGGGTCGAGCTTGAGCATGCGCACGAACATGGTGGGCACCCATTGGCTGTGGGTGACGCGGTAGCGCTCGATGGCACGCAGCGCCTCGACTGGATCGAAGCGGGTCATCATGACCACGGTGCCGCCGAAACGCTGGGCGGCCATGGAGAATCCGAGCGGAGCGGCATGGTAGAGCGGCGCCGGTGAGAGGTAGACCATGTCGCGGTGGTAGTCGTGGCTGAGGAACATTTCGTAGCCGGCGAAGGCCTCGGTGACCTTCGCCTGTTGCTGCACGCGCTTCACGCCCTTGGGGCGGCCGGTGGTGCCGGAGCTGTAGAGCATGGTGTCGCCGAGCCATTCCTCGGCCAATGCGGTGGTTGGCAGGGGCGCGATCGTCGTTTCGAAGCAATCGTAGCCGGGCGCCGCTCCGCCGATCATCAACTTGATGGGGCAGTTGGGGGTGAGGGTGGTGAGCGCTGCGGTGACCTCGGCGCGGTCGATGGAGGTGATCAGAACCTGGGCCGCGCAGTCGTTGATGATGTAGGCGGCTTCATCGGCGGTGAGGTAGCGGTTGATGGCGGTGATGTAGAGGCCGGAGCGGATTGCGGCCCACATGACCACGAAATAGTCGAGCCGGTTTTCCATCAACAGCGCCATATGGTCGCCACGGCGCAGCCCATTCGCGTGAAGGAACTGCGCCAACTGGTTCGACCGCGCATCGAGATCGCGATAGGTCAGCGTCTCGCCGGTTTCGGCATGGAGTGCCGCCGCGCGGTCGGGCATGGTTCGAGCATGCGCGCCGGGGTACATCGCCCCGGTCATGCGTGCCGTGCCCGGCTCCTCCCGCGCGGTGGCCGTGGCCATGGTCAGTCGAGGTCCAAGCCGTTCATGCCGGCGTTCTTCCGGGCCTTCGCCTGCAGGTCCATCATGATCGGACCAAGCTTGGACGGGTCGTTGATCGGGGTGGTGCCGGGGCCGCGGTGCCAGCCCTCGGAGATGGCCAGCAGACCGCCGCCGGCTTCGACGATGCGGCCGGTGAAGTCTTTGGACTCGGCGCTGGCGATCCAGACGATCGGCGGCGAGACCAGGGCGGGATTGCGGGCAGCCTTTTGTTCCTCGGTCATCTCGCGCAGGCCCTCGGTCATGCGTGTGAGGGCGACCGGGGCGACGGCGTTCACGGTGACGCCGTAGCGCTTCAGTTCACGGGCCGCGATCACGGTGAACGCGGCGATGCCGGCCTTGGCGGCGCCGTAGTTGGTTTGGCCGGTGTTGCCATAGATGCCGGAAACCGAGGAGGTGTTGATGATACGGCCGTGGACCGGGCCGTTGATGTCCTTGGACTTGTTGCGCCAATACGCCGCTGCATGGCGCGCCGGGGCGAAGGTGCCCTTGAGATGGACGGCGATTACCGCGTCCCACTCTTCCTCCATCATGTTGGCCAGCACGCGGTCGCGCAGGATGCCGGCGTTGTTCACCAGGATATCGAGCGTGCCCCAGGTATCGATTGCCTGGTCGATCATGCGCTTGGCGCCGAGGAAGTCGGCCACGTTCTCGGTGTTCACCACCGCCTCGCCGCCGGCCTCCTTGATGGTGCGGACGACTTCCTGGGCAGGGGTTTCATCTGCGCCGGTGCCGTCGGTGTTGCCGCCGAGGTCGTTGACCACCACGCGGGCACCGTACTTGGCCAGCATGAGCGCGTGTTCGCGCCCGATGCCGCGGCCAGCGCCGGTTACAATGGCCACGCGGCCGTCCAGGAATGTCGCCATGTCTTTCGTTTCCTCACCGTCACAGGGATGCGCGCCCGGGCGCACCCCGGAGCGTTTAGCGCGCGGAGTTTGCTCCGGGCGCTGCGTTGAGTCTAGGCTCGCCCAGCCCGCCGGAACGCAGCGGGAGGCAAGGGTGAGGCGGCCATGAATTTCGACTTCTCTGACGAGCAGCGCCAGTTGCGCGACCAGGCGCGGCGGTTTTTGACCGAACACTCCACGTCCAAGCGCATCCGCCAGGTGTTGGACGGTGTGGCGCCATACGATCGTGCCATGTGGCAGGAGATCGCTGCCATGGGATGGTTGGGGGCTGCGGTGCCGGAGGAGTATGGCGGTGCCGGACTGGGCCATGTCGGGCTGTGCGTGCTTGCCGAGGAACTCGGTCGCGCGTTGGCGCCGGTGCCGTTCGCCTCGTCGGTGTATCTGGCGACCGAGGCCCTGCTGCTGGCGGGCAGCGAGGCGCAGAAAGCCGAGTTGCTCCCCAAACTTGCGGCCGGCGAGTTGATCGGCACGCTGGCCTGGGCAGAGGGGGCGGGCAATCCCAATCCGACGCAGATCAAGGCGCGCATCATTGGCGGAAAGTTGACGGGCGTGAAATGGCCGGTCCCCGACGGGGGCATCGCCGACATTGTGCTTGTCGTCGCACGCGATGAGACCGACCGGGTGGTGCTGGCGCTGGTCCGGATGGGTGGCGCCGGGGTGCATCCGGAGGCGCTGACGACCATTGATCCCACGCGCGAGCAGGCGAAACTAAGCTTCGACGGCGTGCCGGTGGAAGTGTTGCCGGGCGATGGATGGGACACGCTGGAACGGGTGCTGGATCGCGCCGCGGTGCTGATCGCCTTCGAACAGGTGGGTCTGGCGCAGGCATGCCTGGACATGGCGGTGGCCTTCGCGATGGAGCGCCATGCGTTTGGCCGGCCGATCGGCTCGTTCCAGGCGATCAAGCACAAGCTGGCCGATGTTTATGTGGCGACCGAACTGGCCCGGTCGAACGCCTATTACGGTGCCTGGGCACTGAGCGCCGGGGCCGGCGAGTTGCCGCTGGCTGCTGCCGCAGCCCGGGTGAGCGCCACCGAGGCGGCCTGGTTCGCCGCCAAGGAGAACATCCAGACCCATGGTGGCATTGGCTTCACGTGGGAGATGGACTGCCATTTGTACTACCGCCGTGCTAAGCTTCTAAGCCTGACATTGGGCTCCGCGCCATGGTGGAAAGACCGCGTGGTTGCTGCCCTCGAAACCCGCAACGCTGCCTGAGGAGGATCGATATGGACTTCGAAGACACCGTCGAAGAGGCCGCGTTTCGCACCGAGGTGCGGGCTTTCCTTGCTGGCAATGCCGAGCGGAAGAAGCGTGGAGCGCCGCCGTCGCGCAGCCGCAATGTTGGCCCGGAGGAGCTTGCGTACGCCAAGAAATACCAGGGCGCGAAGGCCGCTGCCGGGCTGTCCGGGTTGACCTGGCCAAAGCAATGGGGGGGGCGCGAGGCGCCGCCGATCTTCCAGGTGATCTTCAATCAGGAGGAGGAGGCCTATTCCATTCCGCGTGGGGTGTTCGAGATCGGGCTGGGGATGTGCATTCCGACCATGATGGCCTATGCGACGCAGGAGCAGCTGAAGCGCTACGTGCCCAAGGCGCTACATGGCAACGAGGTGTGGTGCCAGCTATTCTCGGAGCCCTCGGGCGGGTCGGATGTCGCCGCGGTGCGGACGCGGGCGGAGCGGGATGGCGATACCTGGACCATCAACGGTCAAAAAATCTGGACATCAGGGGCGCAGTTCTCGGATTTCGGCATCATCGTCACCCGCAGTGATCCGACCGTGCCGAAGCACATGGGGCTGACGTTCTTCTTCCTCGACATGAAGTCGCCGGGGATTGAGATCAGACCGATCAAGCAGGCGTCCGGGGCATCGCATTTCAACGAAGTGTTCTTCACCGACGTGAAGGTGCCGGACGCCCAGCGGCTGGGTGGGGTGGGCCAAGGGTGGCGCGTCTCGCTGACCACGTTGATGAATGAGCGCCTGGCGATTGGCGACGTGCCAAGGCCGGATGTGGAGGACCTGCTGGACCTGTGCCGGATCATCGATTTGGATGGAGCGCCGGCAATCCAGAATGTGGCCGTGCGTGAGAAGATCGCCGATATGCATGTGCGCAGCCAGGGGATGAAGTATACGCGCTTTCGGACCATGACGGCGTTGTCGCGCGGCCAGACGCCCGGGCCGGAATCCTCTATCGGCAAGCTGGTGAACGCGGCGAAGCTGCAGGACATCGCGAGCTTCGGCCTGGACATGCTGGGCTCCGCTGGAATTGTCATGGACAAGGAGCTGGCGCCAATGAACGCGATGTTCCAGGAGGCGCTGTTGGGCGCACCTGCCTCGCGCATTGCCGGCGGCACCGACGAGATCCTGCGCAACATCATCGCCGAGCGCGTGCTCGGGCTGCCGGGCGATATCCGGGTCGACAAGGAAGTGCCGTTCAATCGGCTACCCACCGGCAAGCGTTGAGATGGAACAACGGGTCTTCGGGCGCACCGGGCTGAAGCTGGGGGTCCTCGGCTTCGGCTGCGGGGCCGTTGGCGGGCTGATGGTGCGCGGCTCGGCGGCCGACCAGGAGCGGGCGGTGGCGCGGGCAATCGGGGCAGGCGTCAATTACTTCGATACTGCATCCGACTACGGCGCCGGCGAGTCGGAACGCACGCTGGGGCGCGTGCTGCGGGCCGTGAAAGCCGACGTGGTTGTTGGCACAAAGGTGCGGTTGCGTGCGGCAGTCGCCGGACGCATCGCGGCCGAGATCACCGCCTCGCTCGATGCGAGCTTGCAGCGATTGGGGCGGGAGAGCGTGGACCTGTTCCAACTGCACAATCCCGTGGCTCCCGACGGAGCGCCGGGCAACCTTCCGGCGAGCGTGGTGCTGGATGAGGTGCTACCGGCGCTGGAACGGCTACAGGCGGCAGGAAAATTCCGCTACCTGGGCATCACTGCAATCGGCGATGCCGCTGCAATGCACGCGGTGGTGACCTCTGGTCGGATCGACTCGGCACAGGTGCCGCTGAACATGCTGAACCCGAGCCCGCTGCGCGGGCTGCCGGCGGGGTTTCCGGCCAGTGACTACCAGCAGTTGATGCTGCGAGCGCGCGAAAACGGGGTGGGCGTGATCGGCATTCGTGTGCTAGCAGCCGGAGCACTTTCGGGTGTGGAGGCGCGGCATCCCATGGCGATGCCATCGGTTCCGCCGATAGGATCGTCTGCGACGTATGAGGCCGACCTCGCCAACGCGCGCAGGCTGCTGCCGCTAGTGCAGGAGGGGCATGCTGCGTCGCTGGTAGAAGCGGCCATGCGCTATGCCATCAGCAATGAATGCATGAGCACGGTGCTGGTGGGCTTCTCCGACCTCGACCATCTCGACGCGGCGATTGCGGCGTTCGAGAAGGGGCCGTTGTCACCCGCGGCAATGGCGCGGGTGGCGCAGTTGCAGGCGCGGATCGCCCAAGGGTGACAGCTAGGTAGCGGCTACCAGCGGCGCGTGTGGTCGATGGCATAGAGCTGGTTCTGCAGGTCGCGTGTGGAGCGGGCGGCGGCTTCAGATTCGGCAATTGCAGGCGTGGTCACCGGTATG
>JBBQOT010000139.1:0-7070 GCA_038331165.1 Acetobacterales bacterium | reverse complement strand
ATCGCTGCTTTAACGGAACAAGCGAAAAAACTTACACTCACATCAAGGGCCTTTCATAGTGATCTTTTGGGAGAGTATGCACAATATATCACTTCTTACTTTGGTTACGATAAAGTACTTCCAATGAATACCGGTGTAGAGGCCGTGGAAACTGCGTTGAAGCTAGCTGCCTCGCTGGCGCTGTGCTCGAAATGCACCCCCAGCTCACCAAGGATACCGTGCGCATCCGCCAGCACATCCATCAAATGCGAGATCGGCGCGCCCTGGTAGCCGGCGACATAGCCGACGCCGGATTGAAGCAGCGCCTTGGTCACCGCCAGGATGCCCTCGCCGCGAAAGATCTCGCTGTCGCCCAGGCGCAAATCCTGCACCTCGCGCGCGAAGGAGCGTTCCGCCACTATCCTGCCTCCCTGCTGCCGTCGCGAGTTGAACCGTAGCACCCCCGAGCGTCAACCAGCGGGGGCGCGGCGATTCTTCCGGTTCCCGTGCCAGGGTTTCAAGTCTAAAACCCATGCTCGTCGGAACCGACACGAACAGGGGGACTTCATGGCTGACATCTCGCGCGCCATTCTTGGCCGCCGTGGCGTGCTCGGCGCGCTCGCCGCCGCCGGCCTGCCCGCGCCGGCCTTTGCCCAGGGCAGCGATGCCGCCACCATCGGCTGGCCCAGCGACGTGCCCTCGTGGGACCCCAACCAGCGCTTTTCCCCCGATGCCCAGCCCATCTTCAAGATGGTGTTCGACCAGCCGCTCGATCAGGATTCGCGCCTCAACCTGGTACCCAGTCTGATCAAGGCGTGGCAGATGGCACCGGACGGGCGCAGCCTCTCGGTTGAACTGCGCGACGATGTGGTGTTCCACGACGGCGCGAAAATGACCTCGGCCGATTTCCGCTGGAGCTTCTTCGAGCGCGTGAAGGCCGGCCACAAGATCGACGTGGCCCAATCGTGGCGCAAGGTGGTCGACATCGAAACGCCCAACGCCACCAGCGCGATCATGCGTTTCAGCGGCTCGGCCCCGACAGCCCCGGCCTGGTTGGCCTTCCTGGGCAGCTTCATCGTGCCCAAGGACTACATGGAAAAAGTCGGGCTGGAGGGCTTCGGCGCCAAGCCGGTCGGCACCGGGCCGTACCGTTTGGTCGAATACCAGATGAACGCCCGCATTGTGCTGGAGCGCAACGACCGCTTCTGGGGCCCGAAGCCCGCGCTGCGCCGCATTACCGTGGAGATCATCAAGGATACCTCGGCCCGCGTCGCCGCCGTCCAGTCGGGCAAGATCGACCTCACCGTGGCCGTGCCGGTGCGCGAGATCAACCGCCTGGGCGCCCTCCCGACCTTGGCTGCCGAATTGAACCCGATCACCCGCGTGATCCTGCTCCAGGTGCGCCACGACGAGGGATTTGCCGATCGCAATATCCGCCTCGCGGCCCACCATGCCATCGACAAGAAGGCGCTGAGCCAGGCGTTCTACGGCGGTGCCGCCGTGCCGCTGTCAGTCCCGGCCACCCCGGGTTCGCCAGGTTTCCTCGACGATTTCACCTTTCCGAACGATCCCAACATCGCGATCCAGCTGCTGGAGAATTCCGGCTACTCGCCCCAGAAACCTGCGAAGATCCGCATGGCCACCACCAACGGCCAGTTCCCCAGCGACTACGACATCGCCCGCGCCATCGTCGCCATGTGGAAAAAAATCGGCATCGAGGCCGAGCTGGAGGTGATCGAGTACGCCAAGTATTTCGAACTCAACCGCGGTAACAAGCTGCCGGAGGCGACCCTCTATTCCTTCGACAACGCCACCGGCGACCCCGAGATCTATGCTGGCTACCTGCTGAACCCCAAGCTGCCCTTCTCGCCGTGGAAAGACATGACGCTGGGCCAGAAGGTGATCGACCTGTTCGATGTGGCAGACGAGGCCGCGCGCATCGCCGGCTGGCGCGCTCTGAACCGCGAGGCGGTGGAGATCGGCGCCTGCATGCCGCTGCTGCAAAGCGTGCAGACCCTGGTGCGCCGCAAATCCCTCGCCTACCGCCCCTACGGCAATGGCTGGGTGCTGCCGCAGACAATGGAGTGGATTTGAGCAACGCCTTGCCTACGCCGAGAGGGGGTGCGGTGAAGGTCGAGCGCCACGATCCGGCATGATCCTCCTCGCCGTCCTCGCCCGCCGCGTTCTGGTTATCGGTCCCATCCTGCTGGTGGTCTCGGTGTTGCTGTTCACGGCGCTGCGGGTGCTGCCCATCGACCCCGCTGCGATGTCGATGCCACCGACCGCCACCAAGGACGAAATCGAGATCGCGCGCCAGCAGATGGGCCTGGACCGCCCGCTGCTCGAGCAATACGCGATCTGGCTCGGCCAGGTGGTAACAGGCGACCTCGGCCGCTCGACCCATCTGCGCCGGCCGGTTGCAGGCCTGCTGGCCGAGGCTTTACCAGCGACCATCGAGCTCACCGCCCTGGCCATGCTCATCTCGGGCGTCATCGGGCTTGGCGGCGGGCTGTTGCTGTTCGCCCTGCGCAGCGAGGCGGGCAGCGGCAACGCTGTTGAGATGATCGCCGAAACCGGCACCACGCTGCTGATGTCGATCCCGGAATTCCTCTGGGCGCTGCTGTTCATCCTGGTGTTCGGCGTGGCGCTGGAGGCGATGCCGTTCACCGGCCGCCTCGGCCCCGGCCTGTCCCGCCCTGTTGTCACTGGCTTCCTGCTGCTCGACACGCTGCTGGTGGGCGACTTCGCCGCCTTCCTCAGTGCCGCCCAGCACATGGTGCTGCCAGCGGTGGCGCTGGGCGTCGCCTTCGCGCCGCCGGTCATCCGGGTGCTGCGCTCCTCGCTGGTCGACATCTACCAGGAGGACTATATCCGCCAGGCTCGGTTGCGCGGCCTGGCGGAAACCCGCGTGCTGCTCGGCCATGCCCTGCGCAACGCAGCGCTGCCGACGCTCACGCTGATGGGCGTGCAGTTCGGTTTCCTGTTCGGCGGCTCGCTGCTTGTCGAGGTGATCTTCTCCTATCCCGGCATGGGCAACCTGATGGTCGACGCGGTGCGCAATGCCGACCTGCCGATTATCCAGGCGGTCGGCCTCACCTATTGCGTGGTCGTGCTGGTCATCAACTCGCTGGTCGACGGGCTCTACGTCGTGCTGAACCCGCGTCTGCGGCCGACATGAGATTTAGTCCGCGCTTGTGGCCGCGATGAGAGAAATGCGCCGCTGGCTTTGGCCGCGCTGGATCAGGTCGGGCCGCGTCGTGCTCGGCCTGCTGACCGTGCTCGCCCTCTGCGCCATCGCCCTCCTCGCCCCGGCACTCGCCCCGCACGACCCCGAGGCCCAGGACCTGATGCTGACCCTACAGCCGGTCCGCCTCGACTCGCCCTATCCGCTCGGCACTGACGGGCTCGGCCGCTGCGTGCTGTCGCGCCTGCTGTATGGCGCCCGGCTGGCTTTAACCGTCGCCGTTACCGCGGCCGTTGGCGCCATGCTGCTGGGTAGTGCGATGGCCTATGCCGCCGGCTATCTCGGTGGCTGGACCGACTGGCTGATCGGCCGCGCCGTCGACGTCTGGATGTCGTTCCCGCCCGTGGTGCTCTCGCTGATCCTGATGGTCGGGCTGGGCACCGGGCGCACCAACGTCATCCTGGCCATCATCCTGGTCGACTGGACGCGCTTCTGCCGCGTACTGCGCAGCGAGGTCATCGTCGTCACTCGCCGCGACCACGTCGCCGCCGCGCGCCTGCTGGGTTTTTCCCGTTGGCGCACCCTGCTGCTGGAGGTGGTGCCGGCCACCATCCCACTGCTGGTCACCCTGCTGGCGCTGGAAATGGGCATCGCCGTGGTGGTCGAGGCGATCCTGTCCTTCATCGGCCTTGGCGTGAAATCCGACCAGGTTGCCTGGGGCCAGATGATCGCCGACGGGCGGGACGCGATCTACCAGGCGCCGGCCAACCTGCTGGCACCCTGTGCGGCCATCTTCGTGGCCGTCGCCGGCTTCAACCTGCTCGGCGACGGCCTGCGCCGCACGCTCGACCTGCGGCTGGTCGAGGGGCGCGGATGAGCCTGCTGGTCGCGCACGGCCTGACGGTGGAAGCACGGGTCGAGGGCGAGACGGTGCCGGTGCTGCGCGGCCTCAACTTTGCGCTGCCGGCCGGTCGCGTGCTTGGCTTGGTCGGCGAATCCGGCGCCGGGAAATCGATGGTCGGCCGCGCCATCGCCCAGTTGCTGCCGCCCGGCTTCGCGGTTGCCGAGGGCAGCCTGGCGTTCGACGGCACAGACCTCGTAACGATGCCGGCCAGGCACCGCCGCGCCTTGCTCGGCCGCGACATTGCCTTCATCCCACAGGAGCCTCTGACCGCGCTCAACCCGGTGCAGACCATCGGCGCCCAACTCCACGAACACCACCGCCGCCTGGGCGTGCGTGGACGCCGCTCCTTGCGCGACTATGCGCTGGCGGCGCTGACCGCCGTGCACCTGCCCGACCCTGCCGGCATGTTGACCCGCTACCCGCACCAGCTTTCCGGCGGCCAATGCCAGCGCGTACTGATCGCCATGGCCTTTGCCGGTCGCCCGAAGTTGGTCGTTGCCGATGAACCCACTACCGCGCTCGATGTCACCACCCAATCCCACATCGTCGCCCTGATGCGCGAGCTGCAGCGCGCCAGCGACACCGCGGTGCTATTCATCACCCACGACCTGCGGCTGGCCGCCAGCGTGTGCGATGAGGTCGCGGTGATGTATGCCGGCGAGATCGTCGAGATCGGTCCCGCCGCCCAGGTGCTGCACGCGCCGCGCCACCCCTACACACGCTGCCTGCAACTCTCGCTCCCGCCGATGACCGGCCCGCGGCGTGCCCTGTATTCCTTGCCGGAACAGATGCCCGGCTTGCGCGCGCTCGCCCGCATGTCCGGCTGCCGCTTCGCCCCGCGCTGCCCGGTCACAGCGGAATACTGCCTGCGCAGCGAACCGCCGCTGGAGGGTGACAGCCACCGCAGCGCCTGCCTGCGCCCCGGGCTGGTGCCCACCATCGAGGTGGAGGCCACCTTGCCCCCGCCACCCTGGCGCCCGGCTGGCGAAGCCCCGGTGCTGGCGCTGGAGGGCATTTGCAAGAGCTTCCGCACCGGCGCCTGGCCCCGCCGCGGCCGTGTCGACGCGGTGCGAAATGTGTCGCTGCGCATCGCCCCCGGCGAGTTCGTCGCCGTGGTCGGCGAGAGCGGCAGCGGCAAGTCCACCCTCGGGCGCCTCGTGGTCGGGCTGGAACAACCCGATGCCGGCCGCATCGCGCTCGCCGGCGCGGACGTCACCGCCGGCGACGAGGCCGCGCGCCTGCACCGTGTCGCCACCGTGCAGATGGTGTTCCAGGACCCGCAATCCGCCCTCAACCCACGCCGCCGCATCGCCTCCATCATCACCCAGGCGCTGGAGGCCCAGAACGCCAAGTTTCGCGTCCGCGAAAAGCGCGCCCGCGAGTTGCTGGCCGAGATGGGCATGGCGCTGGAGCTGGGCGTGCGTACCCCAGGCCAGCTTTCCGGCGGCCAGCGCCAGCGCGTCAACATCGCCCGCGCGCTGTGCTCGGTGCCCCGCCTGCTGGTTGCCGATGAGATCGTTTCGGGCCTCGATGTCTCGGTGCAGGCTCAACTGCTCACCTTGCTGCACCGGTTGCGCCGGGACCACGACTTCGCCCTGCTGTTCATCAGCCACGACCTGTCGGTGGTGCGCCACCTCTGCGACCGCGTGCTGGTCATGCATCAGGGCGAGATCGTTGAGGAGGGCCCCACCGAAACGGTCTTCGGCTGGCCCCGCCACGAGTACACGCGAACCCTGCTGGCCGCAGTGCCGGCGTAGTCAAAATCGGCCCGGCTCTCTATCCAGGAGGGAAGATAAGGCCAGGGCTTTGCCCTGGACCCACCAGGGGCCAAGCCCCTGGACCTTGATTATTGATAATAAAATGGGGTTTCCAAAGGCCGTCGGCCTTTGGTGGGTCCAGGGCAAAGCCCTGGCCTTGCCTTTTTATATTGGTCGAACACGAGACCGTTTGGTATTACTTCAGCACAAACCCCAGATTTGCCAGCGCCTCGCGCATCCGATGCCGCCCGGTGAGCGATTCGAGCGTCCTCACCCGGTTGATCCCACGTTGCGACCAGCGTTCGTCCGGCATGGCCTGTTCTTGCTGGAACGCCGACATCCGCCCGTCATAGGCGGCCAGCGTGCCCGGATCGACCGCCGCGTCGTACTGCTCGCGGTGCACCACCACCGATTGCGGCAGCCGCGGCTTGATCGCGCTGGCGCCCTTGGGGTCCGGCACACCGATCGACAGCCCGAACGCCGGGAACACCATCTTCGGCAGCCCCAGTTCAGCCGCGACCTTTTCCGGCTGGTTGCGCAACGCGCCGATATAGACCGAGCCCAACCCCAGCGATTCCAGCGCCACCACCGCGTTCTGCGCCGCCAGTGCCGCATCGATCAGTGCCACCATGAACAGCTCCAGGTAGTGGATGCCCTCCACTGTGGTCTGGTTCTGCCGCGCGATCGTGTCCAGCCGCGCCAGGTCGGCCAGCCACACCAGGAAGGTCGGCGACTGCTCGATATGCTTCTGCCCGCCGGCCAATGCCGCCAGCCGCGCCTTGCGCGCCGGGTCTTCCACCACCATCAGGCTCCACACCTGCAGGTTCGACGAGGTCGCTGCCGCCGACGCCGCCGCGATGATCGTCCGTAGTGTCGCCGGCGGGATCGGGTCCGCCAGGAAGGCGCGGCAGGAGTGGTGCCGCAGGATCGTCTCCAGCACCGGGTTCATCGCAGTCCCACCCATCAGGGCGGGGTCGCGATAGCGGGCGTACAAAAGGTCGGGCGCGTCGGTCACGTTGGTCTCCGGTCGTCGTGGGAAGAGACAATGATGGCCGCGAACGCCCAGCGGGTCGAGCCCGGCGGACGCCGACGCCCTCTTCACCCCTAAGGGCCCGAGGTGAGATAAGTAAGGCCAGGGCTCTGCCCTGGACCCGCCAGAGGCAGCGCCTCTGGACTCCATTTGTATAAGTGTTGTTTGGGGAAGGGGGCCATCACGGTGGTTGAAACACCCCGATGGCCCCCTTCC
>JBBQOT010000138.1:0-7071 GCA_038331165.1 Acetobacterales bacterium | reverse complement strand
TGAAATATCTCCTCGGTGAGCGTGACGCCGCGCATGATGGCGATGCCGGCCAGCGCGCAGACCACACCGAGCAGCAGGATGGGCACGTAGTTCACCGGATCGATGGCCAGCGGCAGCCGCAGGTCGAAGACGAATTCGTGCGGCATCAGCGCGCGCGAGATCGAGACAGCGACGATCGAGGCGATAATCACTGGCGCCAGGGCGGCCAGGGTATAGGTGCCGATCACCAGTTCGAAGGCATAGAAAGCGCCGGCGAGCGGGGCGTTGAAGGCCGCGGCGATGGCTGCCGCCGCGCCGCAGCCGACCAGCAGCCGCAAATCGTTTCGTCGCACCCGGAAACTGCGCCCGATGCGCGAGGCGAGCGCCGCGCCGATCTGGGTATAGCCAGCCTCCAGCCCCACCGACGCACCGACGCCGTTCGACCAGATGGTTTGGGCGACGACCACGAGGCTGGCGTTGAGCGACATGCGCCCGCCATGCAGCGCGTTGGCCTCGATCGCGTCGACGGCGCGGCGCGACCACCAGCGGGCGAGCGCCAAGCCCGACAGGCCAAACACGAGGCCGCCGAGGGTGGGCACCAGCAGGGCCGGAAGGGTGCCGACCTCGACCTGGGACGACAGACGGTCGAGCGGGCCGATGCCGAACAATACCTCGTGCATCCACTGGGTGATGGCACTCATGGCGATGACGCAGAGGCCGGCAAAGGCCCCGACGAAGGCCGCGAGCACGGCCAGCCACATCTCGTCGGTGCGGACCAGGGCGCGCAGCGTCGCCGGGGCGTGGTTGATCCAGAATCCGAGGCCGCGGCGCGTGCGGCTGGGGGCGTCAGCCTGGTCGTCGGTGCGGCGGTGACGCAACAAACGCAAAATGCGCCGCGGCGACAGATGTCGCCCGACGTTGCGCCTTCCCCAGGCCATTTGCCGGCCGATCAGGCCGGCACCTGGTAAATCGGCAATCCGCAAACCCACCAGACCTTCGCCCGTGCACCTTGGCCGCCATTTCGGCCGCGACACCGTTGCGGCCATTCATGGGCCGCGGCGACGGAGCCGACAACCGCCTATCGCGCGAACACGGCTTAAATGCTGGTAACTTTGCCGCAAGCACCCCGCGTTTGGCACGGGGCAGCACTGCAACTATCAGGATAAGGCGCGGTCGCGCCGGGTCGCCTCCAGATCGTCGGCGACAAAGGCGCGCACCAGATCGACCAGACCCTCGTTGGGGGCGAAGCCGAGGGCGCGGGCGCGGGCAGCGGTGAAGCCGGCGGGCCAGGCGCCGACAATGTCGCCGATCGCCGGGTCGGGCTTGCGTCTCACCAGGGCCGAGGCGCCCTGGCGCACCTGATCCAGGGCCGCGATGATCTGCCCGACGGTAACCGACAGGCCCGGCAGGTTGAGGCTGCGGTCGAGGCCCATCGCCACCGTGTCGATGACGGCCGCGTGCAGCAGCCAGGCCACTGCGCTGCGGGCGCTGCCCACCCAGACCTTGAAGTCGTCCGGGACCGGAAGTTCGGTTTGCAGGCCAAGCAAAGGCTCGCGGACGATGGCCGAGAAGAAACTGCTGGCCGCCTTGTTGGGCCGTCCGGGGCGCACGATGATCGTGGGCAGGCGCAGCGCGACGCAATCCATGAAACCACGTCGGGTAGCGTCGGCCAGCAGCAGTTCGGCGGCGGCCTTCTGGGTGCCATACGAGTTGGCAGGGATCTGCTTGGCGTCATCGTCGAACATCGCCGTCTGACCGCCGGAGAAGCTGGCGATGCTGCTGGTGAACACGACACGGGGCGGCTTGCCGCCGGCGGCAGTCAGGCGCCGACAGGCATCGATCACCGCGTCGGTTCCGCGCAGGTTGACGCGCCGGCCGAGGTCGTAGTCGGCTTCGGCGGCGGCGCTGACCACGGCGGCGAGATGGAATACCACCTCGGTGCCCATGGGGATGGCGGCATGCGGTAGCTCGGCGACGTCGCCGCCGATCGTAGCAACCGGGAAGGCCGCTTCGGGGGCCTGCGGTGCGGCGAGGTCGAACAGTGTCAGGCCGGTGATGGCGCGGCCGCCGAGCGTGCCACTGGCCGCCAGGCGCCCGGCGACGCGCTGCCCGAGGAATCCGCCGCCGCCCAGGATCGCAACCTTCATGACCGCCTCCGTTGATGGGGCTTCATAAGCACAGCACGCGGCGGGCAGGAAGTCCCGAGGGTGCATGGGGGTAGGAAGTTCCGGTTGGCGACGGCAAGGTGGGCCCAACGAGGGAGCCGGCGCATGGCGAATGATACCGAGAATGGGTCAGCCCAGCCCACGGGATGGGAGGACATGCTGCGCGGGCAGAACCTGGCGCGCTGCCTGGTGGTGGGGGCCGGCATGGTGTTGCACGCCCTCAACACCTTCATCGTCGTCACCGTGATGCCATCGGTGGTGCGCGACATCGGCGGCATGCCGTTCTTTGCGTGGAGCACCACGGTCTACGTGGTTGCCTCGTTGCTGGGTGGTGCGGCCTGCGCACGGTTGCTGCACCGGCTGGGGGTGCAGGGCACCTACCAGCTGGCGCTGCTGCTGTTCGCGCTGGGCACCGCGGCCTGCGCTCTGGCACCCAACATGGGCGTGCTGCTGGCCGCGCGCCTGCTGCAAGGGCTCGGGGCCGGGCTGCTATCCGCGCTATCCTTCTCGATGGTGCGGCTGCTGTTCCCGCCGGCGCTATGGTCGCGGGCACTGTCAGTGATTTCAGCCGCCTGGGGGGTGGCGACCCTGGCGGGGCCAGCGGTCGGCGGAATCTTCGCCGAATACGGCACATGGCGCTGGGCGTTCTGGTCGACCTTCGCCCTTGTGCCCCCCATGGCGGCGCTGGTGGCCATTGCCTTGCCGCGCGACATGGCGCGCGCTGCGCCACCACGGCTGCCGATGGCGGTCCTGAACCTGTGCGTGCTGGCAGCCTCGGTGCTGGCGGTATCGGTCGGCGGAACCTCGGGGTCGTTGCAGGGCAACCTGATCGGGCTGGCGGTGGCGGCCGCTGGGATGACGTGGTTCTTCCGGCTCGAAGCAACCGCCAGGCTGCACCTGCTGCCACGCGGCGGCACCGATCCACGCACCCCCCTGGGGGCCGCCTATGGCGCGATGATGATGCTGTCCTTCGGCGTGAACACCGAAATCTTCGTGCCGTATTTTCTGCAGGTGCTGCACGGCATGACACCGCTGCACGCCGGCTACCTCTCGGCGGTGATGTCGGCCGGATGGACGCTGGGCTCGGTGTTGTCCTCGGGGGGCGGGCACGGCCGCGTGGTGATGTCGATGCGCGCCGGGCCGTTGATAATGGCGCTGGGCATCTCGCTCCTGTCGGTGCTGATGCCGGTGCAGGACGAGACCGGCGGCGCGGTGGCCATGATCGGGGTCTGCCTGGCGGCAATGGGGCTGGGCATCGGCATCGCCTGGCCGCATCTGGGCCCCCGAGTCTTCGCCTTCGCCGCCGACAACGAAAAAGACGTGGCGGCGGCATCGATCACCATCGTGCTGATGACAACCTACGCCTTCGGCTCAGCGTTGGGCGGGGTGGTGACCAACCTGGCCGGCATCGCCGCGCCGGGCGGCGTCACAGGGGCATCGGATGCCGCCGGGTGGCTGTTCACAGTGTTCACCCTGCCCCCCATCGCCGCGGTGTTGCTGGTGCGCCGGCTGTTGCGCGAACCACTGCCCGCTGCGGGCTGAAACGCACCGCTTGCCGGGGCTGGCGCCGCGTCGCAGCATGCCGCCATGTTGCCCCCATACCCCTTCCGCCTGTTCGCCAACCCCAACGCCGGCACGCCCGGCCTCGTGGTCCTGCCCGATCGCGGGTTCCGCCGCGCCAAGGCCGAAATCACCTCCTGGCCCGGCTATGCGCCAACCCCGATGCATGATCTGCCCACAGTCGCCACGGCGGCCGGCGTCGGATCGGTGCAGCTGAAAGACGAGGCATCGCGCTTCGGGTTGGGCAGCTTCAAGGCGCTCGGCGGCGCCTACGCGGTGGCGCAGGCACTGGCCGCCGAGCTCGCCCGGCGCGGCGTGGCAGCGCAGGCACGTTCGGCTGATCTGGTGGCCGGAACCTACGCCGCGGCAACGCACAGCATCACCGTAACCTGTGCGACCGACGGCAACCACGGCCGCTCCGTGGCGTGGGGCGCCCAGCGCTTCGGCTGCCGCTGCGTGATCTACGTGCACGCCACCGTCAGCCAAGGCCGCGTCGACGCCATCGCCCGCTATGGCGCCGAGGTGCGCCGCGTCCCCGGAACCTATGACGACGCAGTGCGCGAGGCCGCAAAGGTGGCCGACGCCGAAGGCTGGTTTGTCATCTCCGACACCTCCTACGCGGGCTACACCACCGTGCCGGTCGACGTGATGCAGGGCTACCGCGTGATGGCGGAGGAGGCATTGGCGCAATGGCAGGGTGCCCCGCCAACGCATTGCTTCATGCAAGGCGGCGTCGGCGGAGCGGCAGCCGCGGTAAGCGTGCAACTCCGCACAACACTGACCCCCCCACCCATGTTCGTCGTCGCCGAGCCCGATCGCGCCGCCTGCCTGCTGGCCAGCGCCGAAGCCGGCGAGCCAGTCGCAATCCCGGGCGACCTCGACACGCTGATGGCCGGCCTGGCCTGCGGCGAACCCAGCCTGCTGGCCTGGCAGGAACTGGCGCGCGCCGCCGATGTTTTCATGGCGGTGCCGGACGAGGCCGCGGTCGACTGCATGCGGCTGCTGGCGCGCCAGGGCATCGTCGCCGGCGAGTCCGCCGTGGCCGGGCTGGCGGCACTGCTGCTGGCCGCCGCCGACCCGGCCGCCCGCGCGGCGCTGAACCTGCGCCCCGACAGCCGCGTGCTGCTGTTCAGCACCGAAGGCGCCACCGATCCCGACCTCTACGCGCGCCTCGTCACCCACGCTGCCTGAAGGAACGACCGCGCCATGAACGACCTGTCCAACAGCACCATCGATGGCGTGCGCGCCGCCCTCGCCGCCGGCGAAACCACGGTGGCCAGGCTGACCCAGGCATTCCTGGACCGTATCGAACACCTGGACCGCAACGGGCCGGCGCTGAACGCCGTGCGCACCACCAACCCCGACGCGCTCGCCATCGCCGCCAAGCTCGATGCCACCAGGCGCAAAACGCCGCGGCCGCTGGAGGGAATTCCCATCCTGCTGAAAGACAACATCGCCACCGGCGACCGCCAGCCAACAACCGCCGGATCGCTGGCGCTGGCCGATGCCAAGGCGCGACGCGACGCCACGGTCACCAAGCTGCTGCGCGAGGCCGGCGCGGTGATCCTGGGCAAGGCGAACCTCACCGAATTCGCCAACTTCCTCGCCGTCGGCATGCCCTCCGGCTACTCGTCGCTGGGCGGCCAGGTGCGCAACGCCTGGGCGCCCAACTTGTTCCGCGACAACATCCCGGTGGTCCAGCCCGGCGGCTCCTCGGCCGGCTCCGGCGTGGCGGTGGCAGCCGGGCTGGCGGTGGCGACAATCGGCAGCGAGACCTCCGGCTCCCTGCTCTCGCCCGCCAACCAATCAGGCGTGGTCACGGTGAAACCCACCGTCGGGCTCATCAGCCGCGCCGGCATCCTGCCGATTTCGCACAGCCAGGACACTGCCGGGCCAATGACGCGCACCGTCCGCGATGCCGCGATCCTGCTGAACGTGCTGGCACAAATCGATCCGCTGGACGCCGCAACGGCAAAAATGAAACGCCCGGCCGACTACACCGCCGGCCTGTCCGCCGACGGCGCCAAGGGAATGCGCATCGGCGTGCCAGTGGCGCCCGACGATCCCGGAAAAGACATCTTCTACGGCCCCCTGTCCAAGCGCGCCCGCCGCGTCATGGACCAGGCCATCGAGGCGCTGGCCGACCTCGGCGCAGTCATCGTGCGCGCGCCGATGCCGGTCGCCGGCTGGCTCGGCGCGGCCGGAACCGACATGCCGGTGCTGAACACCAACCCGGAAAGCCCCGCGCGACACTCCGTGCAGCGCGTCTCGACAGTGTTCGTCTACGAAATAAAACACGACCTGAACGACTACCTGAACGAGTGGCTGCGCGGCACAAAAATGCGCAGCATCGACGACATCATCGCCTTCAACGCCGCCCACCCCGACCAATGCCTGCGCTTCGGCCAAGACCTGTTCCATGCAGCCGCAGCCACCAAGGGCGACCTGTCGGAGCCAGAATACAAATCCGCCCGACGCCTCGACCTGCTAACCGCCGGCCGGGCCGGAATGGACGCCTACATGAACGAACACCACCTGGACGCCGTGCTGTTCCCGGGCACCGCCGGGGCCGCAATCGCCGCCAAGCCCGGCTACCCCAGCGTGCTGGTGCCAGCCGGCTTCACCTCCGGCATCGGCAAAATCGCCACCCCCGACTTCCCCCAAGGAGCCACCTTCGCCGGCCAAGCCTGGAGCGAAGCCAAGCTGCTGCGCATCGCCTACGCCTTCGAGCAGGCGACGCTGGCCCGCCGGGTGCCGCCAGGCTGCGAGGGCTGATACCAACCATCCTGCTGATTGACCCATGAAACAAGGCAAGAGCTTCGCCTTTTACGTCTCTCCCCCCGTGCTTTACGGGGAGCCGGAGGGGGGCCAAACCCCAAGTATAGCAGTCAAGACAAGCGCCTTCTTTTTGTGAACAAAAAGAAGCAAAAAAACTTTATCCATTTCGCCCACGTTCAAAGCTCCAAACCCGCCGCCGCACTTCAAACTTACTTCTCTCCCCCCGTGCGTTACGGGGGGAGCCGGAGGGGGGCGAACCCCAAGCCCTCTGCGCGGAATCGACAAATGGGTGCGACGGCGGCGACCATGCTACGCATGGAAACAATGAGGCAGCGCCGGTTAGCGCGAACTCAAAAAACGCCGGGTCAGCGCAAGCAAAGCTTCGAACACAAGCAAAACTGCGCACGGCCGATGGCAGGGCGATCGGGTGAACGGCGGTATTGTAGGTTTCGCGGCCCCCTCCCATCAAAAACCGTCATTGCGAGCCCTTGCGAAGCAATCCAGACTCGCCTGCGACCTCTAGTCCTGACGCTGGCTTGCTTCGCAAGAGCTCGCAATGATGGCCTGGGGATAGGTTTTCCCTTCATCC
>JBBQOT010000137.1:0-7157 GCA_038331165.1 Acetobacterales bacterium | reverse complement strand
TTTATCGCACGCCCGGTCGGCACCATCCTGATGGCGCTGGGCCTGATGATCGCCGGCGCCGTCGCCTATCGCTTCCTGCCGGTGGCACCCCTGCCCAGCGTCGATATTCCCACCATCGTGATATTCGCCGGCCGCCCCGGCGCCGACCCGGAAACCATGGCCAACTCGGTCGCCGCCCCGCTGGAACGCCGCCTGGGCGAGATCGCCGGGGTGAGCGAGATGACCTCCACCAGCTCGGTCGGCTCCACCTCGATCGTGGTGCAGTTCGACCTGTCGCGGAAGATCGACAGCGCCGCCAAGGATGTGCAGGCGGCAATCAACGCGGCCACCCCCGACCTGCCGCCCGACCTGCCGCTGCGGCCGTTCTTCCGCAAGTTCAACCCGGCCGATGCGCCGATCATCAGCCTGGCGCTGACATCGAACGCCTTGTCGATGGCCCAACTGTACGATCTCGCCGACAGCATCCTGGCGCAACGCCTGGCCCAGCTCGACGGCGTCAGCCAGGTGCAGGTGAACGGGGCGGAGAAGCCGGCGGTGCGGGTGCGGCTCGACCCGGCGGCGCTGGCGGCGGCCAGCCTGTCGTCCCAGGATATCTACAACGCGATCCGCCGCAGCAACGTGAACGGCCCCACCGGCGGCTTCGACGGCGCGGAGCAGGCGGCACTTATCGAGCTGAACGGCCAGCTTTCCCGTGCCGCGGAGTATCGCCCCCTGGTGCTCAAGACCGTGCCCGGGGGTGGCGTGGTGCGGCTGGGCGACGTGGCCGACGTGATCGACGGGGTGGCCAATGTGCGCCTTGCCGCCTGGCTGGGCACCCAGCCGGCGATTCTGTTGCAGGTCAGCAAGGCCAATGGCGCCAACGTCATCGAAACGGTCGACCGCATCAAGGCGGTGCTGCCGTTGCTGCGCAGCTGGATGCCGCCCGATGTTGAGCTGACCATCCTGTCCGACCGCACCCAGACCATCCGCGCCAGCCTGCGCGAGGTGCAGGTATCCCTCGTGATCTCGTGTGCGCTGGTGCTGCTGGTGGTGATGGTGTTCATGCGCCGCCTGGTGCCGACCATCGCCGCGGCGGTTACGGTGCCGCTGTCGCTGGCCGGCAGCTTGGCGGCGATGTGGTTCGCCGGATTCTCGTTGAACAACTTCTCCCTCATGGCGCTCACCATCGCCGTCGGCTTCGTGGTCGACGACGCCATCGTGATGATCGAGAACATCGCGCGCCACATGGAGGAGGGCAAAACCCCGCTGCGCGCGGCACTGGAGGGCTCGGCGCAGATCGGCTTCACGGTGATCTCGATCAGCGTGTCGCTGGTGGCGGTGTTCATCCCGATTCTGTTCATGGGCGGCATACTGGGCCGGTTGTTCCACGAATTCGCGGCTGTCCTCACCATTGCTATCGCGGTTTCGGCCCTGGTGTCGTTGACGCTCACGCCGATGCTGATCGGGCGCTACATGGGGGTGCGGCAGGCTCCGCCGCGCGGCGTGTGGGGCGTGCTGGATCGCGGCTGCGAGCGCGCACTGGGTGGCTTGCAGCGCGGCTATGGCCGTTCGCTGGATGTGGCGCTGCGCTTTCGCTGGCTGATGCTGGCCGGCACCCTGGCCACGGCGGGGCTCAGCGTGTGGCTCTATACCCAGGTGCCGAAGGGCTTTCTGCCCACCCAGGATACCGGGCTGCTGCAGGGTTCCACCATCGCGGGGCCGGAAATTTCCTTCGCCGCCATGGCCGAACGGCAGCGCGCGGTGGTCGAGGTGATCCTGCGCGACCCCGCAGTGTCCGGCGTGGGCTCCACCATCGGGGTCACATCGGGCTGGGCGTCGATGAACCGCGGCCAGCTCACCATCGGGTTGAAGCCGGTGGCCGAACGCCGGGTTACCGCCGAACAGGTGGTGACCCGGCTGCGGCCCCAACTGGAAAAGGTCTCGGGCATCCAGGCGTTCACATGGGCGGCGCAGGAAATGCGCGGCGGCGGGCGCCAGGGCAATTCCAACCAGTTCGTGCTGTTGAGCGAAGATCTGACCCTGCTGCGCGATTGGTCCACCAGGCTGGTCGACCGGCTGCGCGAGGAGCCCGGCATCACCGATGTCAGCAGCGACCAGGACCGTGCCGGACCGCAGGCAAATGTGGTGATCGACCGCGAGGCCGCCGCCCGGCTGGGCGTATCGGTCAGCGCCATCACCAATGCGCTGAACAACAGCTTCGCCCAGCGGCAAATCTCCATCATCTACGGCGTGCGCAACCAGTATCGCGTGATCGAGGAGATCGACCCGGCACTCCAGGCCGATCCCGAAAGCCTCAACCGCCTTTTCGTCGGGGCCACCAATGCGGCAGGGGGGGGTGGGCGCCAGGTACCGCTGACCAGCGTGGTGCGCGTCGAGCGCGGCGCCGCCCCCTTGGCGGTGCGCCACCAGGGGCAGTCGCCGGCTGCCACCATCACCTTCTCGATGGCGCCTGGCACGCCCGCGGGCACCGGGCTGGGCATCGTGCAACGCGTCGCCTGGGAGTTGCGCATGCCCGAAACGGTGCGCACCAGCTTCGCCGGCAATGCGCGCTGGCTGACCGACAGCCTTGCGACCCAGCCGATGCTCATCGGGGCGGCGTTGCTGGCGATCTACATCGTGCTGGGCGTGCTGTACGAAAGCCTGACCCAGCCGATCACCATCCTGTCCACCCTGCCCTCGGCCGGGGTTGGTGCGTTGCTGGTGCTATGGGCCACCGACACGGAATTGTCGGTGATGGGCATCATCGGCATTCTGCTGCTGATGGGCATCGTCAAGAAGAACGCCATCATGATGGTGGATTTCGCCCTAGAACAGGAACGCCACCACGGCGCCGACCCGGTGGACGCGATCCGCCGCGCGGCGGTGGAGCGCTTCCGGCCGATCCTGATGACGACGCTGGCCGCCCTGTTCGGCGCCATTCCGCTGGCGCTGGCCACCGGCACCGGGGCTGAACTGCGCCAACCGCTGGGGCTGACGGTGGTGGGGGGATTGGCGGTGTCGCAACTGCTGACGCTGTACACCACGCCGGTGGTCTATCTCGCGCTGCAACGGCGCCGGGCCCGTACTGCCCAGCGCGGGTTCGCGGCCCCGTAGTATTTCGCCCCGCTAGGCCGGCCACCAGAAGATTTGGCCGTTGCTACTCGGTGCGCGCCCGGCGTTGTTGATGATGTTCGCCTGAGACGATATCCTCCACGCAGGTTTTGAGATCTTGGGGATTTGTCAGTGGCAAATTATGTTGTCCGCGCGGTTGCACCTGCCAATCTGCTGCCAAATCAGTTCTTCCAGGCCGGCGCCACCCGCAGCGGCATTCCCCCGTCGCTGACCGCCTTCCAGAATCCGTCCGGCTCCTTCGTTTCGATGGAGGGCACGGGCTTTGCCTATGTCGGCGACACCAATGTCCCCACTGCCGGCATTGTCACCGCGATCACGCTGTATGCGCCGGACTTCACCGTCCAATGGGCTGCGTTCAGCAACCTCTCGGCGTCGCTGGTCGACCTCTACAACACCTGGCTCGGCGCCAGCCCCGGCGACGTGTTCGCCTTCCTGCTATCCGGCGCAGACGTGATCCAGGGCGAGGGCCAAAGCGACACGCTGGCGGGCTACGCCGGCAACGACACCATCCATGGCGGCGGCGGCAACGATACTATCTCGGGTGGCGTTGGCGGTATTGATAGTGCCCTGTTTGCCGGCTTGCTCACCCAATACACGGTCTCCGCCGGCACCGGTGGCGGCCTGATCATCACCGGCCCCGATGGCGTCGACACGCTGACCGGCATCGAGGTGCTACGGTTCGACGACTTTTCCGTCGGCACCGGCCCGTCGGTCTATTCCATCGCCACCACCACAGGCACGCAAGCCGAGGGCACCGGGCCTGGCAACACCGCCTTCTCCTTCCGCATCACCCGCAGCGGCGGCACCGCCCTGCCCGAAACTGTGGGCTGGAGCGTCGCGGGCGCCGCTGGCGCCGGCACCGCGCCCGCCAACGCCGCCGATTTCCTGGGCGGCGTATTGCCCAGCGGCTCCATCGGCTTCGCCACCGGCGAGGTCGAGAAGTTCATCACCGTGCAGGTCGCACGCGACACGCTGGGCGAGTTCAACGATCGCTTCGCCGTTGCCCTTGGCTCGCTGCCGCCAGGTGCTTCGACCGGCACCGCATCGAGCCAGGCGGTGATCCTCAACGACGACACCAGCTTCCAGGTCGTCGCCACCAGCACCGACCAGGCCGAGGGTAGCAGCGGCAGTAAGCCCTACACCTTCGTGGTGCAGCGCGCCGGCGCCACCGGGGCCACCCACACGGTCGACTATGCCGTCGCCGGCACCGGCGCCAACGCGGCCAACGCGGTCGACTTCCTCGGCGCCGCCCTGCCGTCCGGCACGCTGACCTTCACCCCCGGGCAGACCAGCCAGACCGTAACTGTGAACGTCGCGGGCGATACCGCCAGCGAAGCCGACGAGGGTTTCCAACTGACCCTCGGCAACGCCACCGGCGGCGCGGCGATCGCCGTCGCCAGCGCCGCGCGCACGATCCTCGACGACGACTCCGTGCTGTCGGTCGCGCCTCTCAGCGCCAACAAACCCGAAGGCACCGGGGCGGCCGGCGCCACCACCGGCTTCACCTTCACCGTCAGCCGCACGGGCGGTGTTGGCGTGGCACAGGCAGCAGTCTGGTCGGTGGCGGGGCTGTCTGCCGCGGGCACCGACCCGGCGGCAACGAGCGATTTCGCCGGCGGGGTCTTCCCAGCCGGCACCGTCGCCTTCGCCGCGGGCGACAGCAGCAAGATTGTTACGGTGAACGTGGCCGCCGATGCGCTGGGCGAGCTGAACGAACGCTTCTCGATCACCCTGGCCGCACCCACCAACGGCGCGGCATTGGGCACCGCCACGGCAGTGGGCCTGATCCTGAACGACGACTCCAGCCTTCGCGTGATCTCGACCAGCCCCGACCAAGCCGAGGGCAACAGCGGCAGCAATGGCTATAGCTTCGTCGTGCAGCGCCAGGGCACGACCACCGGGATCGCCACCGTCGACTATGCGGTGGCCGGCTTCGGCCCCAACCAGGCCAACGCCGCCGACTTCATCGGTGCCGTCTTCCCCGCTGGCACGCTCACCTTCACGCCGGGCCAGACCAGCAAGACGGTCACCGTCAACACCGCCGGCGACACCTCGATCGAGCCCGGCGAGGGCTTCCAGTTGCTGCTGAGCAACCCCAGCGGGGCGGCCATCAGCATCGCCAGCGCGGCACGGACCATCCTGACCGACGACGCTGCGCTGTCGATCACCACGGCCAGCGCCAGCAAGGCCGAGGGCACCGGCACTACCACGCCCTTCACCTTCACCGTCGCCCGCGCGGGGCTGACCACCGGCACGCACAGCGTTGCCTGGGCCGTGACCGGGGCCGCCGGCCCAGGCACCGCGCCGGCCGATGCGGCCGACTTCGCCGGCGGCGTGCTGCCCGCCGGCACGTTGACCTTCCTGGCCGGCGAGACCAGCCGCACCCTGACCATCAATGTGGCGGCGGACGCGCTGGGCGAACTGAACGAGCGCTTCGCCGTGACCCTCACATCCCCCTCTGGCGGGGCCACGTTGGGCCCCGCCAGCGCCCAGGGCGTGATGCTGAACGACGACACCAGCCTGCGCGTGGTCGGCGGCGGCGCCATGACCCAGCTTGAGGGCAACAGCGGCACCAGGACCTTCAGCTTCGTGGTCCAGCGCCAGGGCACCACCATCGGCACCACCAGCGTTGACTATGCCGCGATCCCCCTCAGCGCCAACCCGGTCGATGCGGCGGACTTCGTCGATGGGGTGTTGCCCGCCGGCACCCTGACCTTCACCGCCGGCCAGACGTCCAAAACCGTCAGCGTGACGGTCGTCGGCGACACCGCAGTCGAGCCCGACGAGGAATTCCGCTTCACCCTGTCCAATGCCACTGCCGGTGCCGCCATCTCGGGCGCCAGCCTCGACGGACTGATCCTGGCCGACGACGCCACGCTGGCGATCGCCGCCACCAACACCAACAAGCTGGAGGGCACGGGCGGCACCACCGCCTTCACCTTCACCGTCACCCGCGCCGGTGGCCTCGCGGCCACCCACAGCGCCAATTGGGCCGTGGCGGGGGCGGCCGGCAGCGGCACGACGCCGGCGAATGCCGCCGATTTCGCCGGCGGCACCTTCCCCACCGGCACGGTCAGCTTCGCCGTCGGCGAAACCGCCAAGGTGGTCACGGTGAATGTCGCCGGCGACACCGCGTCCGAGTTGAACGAGCGCTTTGCCGTCATTCTGTCGGCCCCCAGCGGCGGGGCCACGCTGGCCGCCGCCTCGGCGCAGGGGATCATCCGCGACGACGACACCATCACCAGCACCGCGGCCGACGAGACGCTGACCGGCACCGCCGGCCCTGATGTGTTCATGCTGGGCGGCGGGCAGGACCGCGTTTTCGGCCTGGCCGGCACCGACGCCTTCCGCTTCCAGCAATCAGCGGTCGGCCCGGTCGCCACCAACCTCGCCACGCTGGAGGATTTCAGCCACGCCGGTGGCGAAACGATCGACCTGTCGCGCATCGACGCGATCGCCGGCACGCTGGCCAACGACGCCTTCAGCTTCATCGCAACCGGGCCGTTCACCGGCGTGGCGGGGCAGTTGCGCTGGCACGACATCGGCACCCAGCGGGTGATCACCGGCGACGTGAACGGCGACTTCACCCCCGACCTGCTCATCTTCGTCGCCGCGGCCGGGCCGGTCGATGCGACCTGGTTTATCCTGTAGCGCCCGGGGAAGGGCCCAGCCGCGCCGCCGCCGCAATCAGGGCGGCGTGGCTGAACGCCTGCGGAAAGTTGCCCAGCATTCGCCCGGCCACCGGGTCGTATTCCTCGGCGAGCAGGCCAACATCGTTAACCAGGGCGGCAAGGCGGGCAAACAGCGCGGCTGCCTCGTCCATCCGGCCCTGCATCGCGTAGACCTCGACCAGCCAGAAGCTGCACGCCAGAAAGGCACCCTCGCCCGGCGGCAAGCCGTCGGCCGTGGCCCGCGTGTCGTAGCGCAGCACCAGGCCGTGCGGCATCAGTTCCTGTTCGATCGCGGCCACGGTTGCCACCACGCGGGGGTCATCGGGGGGCAGGAAGCCGGTCAGCGGGATCTGTAAGAGGCTGGCATCCAGGGCG
>JBBQOT010000136.1:0-7159 GCA_038331165.1 Acetobacterales bacterium | reverse complement strand
GCCGGCGGCCCCAGACCCCATATGTTTGAGGGTCCAGGGGGCTCGGCCCCCTGGTGGGGTCCGGGGCGAAGCCTCGGCTTACGCGGTCAGCCGGGGGTAGGTGGCAAGCGGGTTGTCGACGCTGATCTTGCGCAGGAGGGCGGGGGAAAATCCAGCGGGAATGGGTTGGTTGCCGTCGAACTGCCAGTGCGGCCAGTCGGTGGCATACAGGAGCATGTCGTCGGAGCCGATTTCGTCGAGAATCTGGGCGATGATGGCGGGGTCGTTGGGGGCATCGAAGGGTTGCATGGTGAGGCGGAAGTGGTCGCGGATGTAGGCGGCCGGGGAGCGTTTGACCCAGGGGACTTCGGCGCGGACGCCGCGCCAGGTTTTGATGGCGCGCCAGATGAAGCCGGGGAGCCAGGTAACGCCGGATTCGAGCAGGACGAAGCGCAGGGTGGGGAACTTTACCAGTGTGCCTTCGCTGATGATGGAGAGCAGCTGGTCTTCGAAGATTTGCGAGCCGGCGACGTAGTCGTGCAGGTAGAAGCTGGGCCAGCCGTTCGAGGTTGGGGCGTGGCGGTACATGGTGCCGGCGTGGATGCCGATGGGGAGGTTGTGTTTTTCGGCGGCGGCGAAGATCGGCCAGTAGTAGGATTTGCCGTAGAGCATGTCGGCGCCGGCGGGCAGCAGGATCTGGACGAAGCGGCGGTCCGGCGCGAGGCGCTCGATTTCCTCGGCGGCGCGGTGGGGGGCTTGGGCGGGGACGACGATGGAGGCGCGCAGGCGGGGGTCTTTGGCGAGCCACTCGGCGGCGATCCAGTCGTTGAGGGCGGAGCAGATGGCGGCTGCCATGGTTTCGCTGACCGCGACCTGTCCGCCGTAAAGCGGGTTGCAGATGGCGAAGCGGGCGCCGAAGGCATCGAGGGCGGCAGATTGGAGTTGGGCGAGGTCGGTGCCGGGTTTTCCGGTGGTGGGGCGCCAGTCGGGGCGGCAGGCGATCGGGGCGCCGGGCGGGTAGGAGGCCATGTCGAACCCGTCCATGCCGCGTTGGACGAAGGCGTCGGCCCAGTAGGTGTCCATGTAGGGCAGCAGGGCCTTGATGCCGGGCACGCCGGGGTGGATGTCGCAGTCGATGGCGCCGGCGGTCATCGCATTCATACCAACCATCCTAATGATTGACCGATCTAAAAAGGCAAGGCCAGGGCTTTGCCGTCGCGGCGCGAAGCCCCGCCGACGGGGACCCACCAAAGTCCCGAGCGCGCCTTCGCGCGACGGCCGACGGCCTTTGGAAACCGATTTCTTCAATGAGATGAGGTCCAGGCGCTCGGCGCCTGGTGGGTCCAGGGCAAAGCCCTGGTCTTGCCTGATCTATAGGATCGTTCATTACAATGGTTGGTATCATGCACGCATTTCCCCTCTCCGCGGGCGCGGGCTGGCCGGCGGTCAGCCTCGCCCGATGCCGGCGCGGCGCAGGCCACGCTGCCAATCCGTCGCCAGCGCGTCCAGTGCGGGTTTGGCGGCTTTCTGACCGAGCAGCACTTCGGACACGGCGGTGCGCATGGATAGTTCCAGCGTGTCCCACACCGGATGAGCGGGGGTTGGCACGCCGGTTTCGATCGCCTGCGCGGCGATGGGCGGCCAGCCGAGCTTGGCGGCCATTTCGGGGTGGCGCAGCACCGAGCCGCGGGGCGGGGCGTTGCCGCGTTCCATCGAGCGAAGCTGCCATTGTTTCGAGCAGGCCATGCGGATGAACTCGATCGCCCAGTCGGCATTCTTGGAGTAGCGCGGCACGGCGAGGAAGTGACCGTCGATCCAGGTGCGGCTTTGGCTGGCGGCGGTATGGCCGGGCACCACGGCGCCGGCCCATTTGCCGGCGGTTTTGGAGTTGGCGGGGTCGTTCATCAGGGTCATGTAGGGGGCGAAGGTTTGTGCCATGACGTAGCGGTCGCGCTGGCCGCCGGCGATGATTTCGTCGTATTCCCAGGTGGTGACGTCGGGCGGGGCGAGCTTGTTCTTGACCACGAGGCTGGCCATGAAATCGAGTGCAGTGACGGCTTTGGCGTCGTTAATGAAGATCTCGCCGGTTTTGAAATCGACCAGCCTGCCGCCGGCGGAGTAGAGCCAGGACGCCAGGCTGGTGTAGAGGCCGGAGCCTTGTTTGCCCATGACCCCGAAGGCGTAGCGGTCGGGCGGGGCGTTGACCGCCATGGCGGCTTTTTCGAACTCGGCGAAGGTGGTGGGAAAGGTGGCGATGCCGGCTTTCGCCAGCAGCTCCTTCTGGTAGACCATGATGCCGGTGGTGATGCGGTAGGGGATGCCGGAGAGCTTGCCGTCGTAGGTTGCGGCAGTTTTGCTGCCGGCCAGGAAGTCGTCCCAGGCGAAATCGGGGTCGCGGCTGGCGATTTTGGCGATCACCTCGTTGTGGTCGAGCACGTGGGGCGACATCCAGCCGGCCATGCCGACGGACCATTGCGCGATGTCGATGCCGGTGGAGCCGGCGCCGAGCTCGGCCTTGAGGCGGGCGCGCCAAGCATCGACCGGGAGCATGGTGAATTCGACGCGGATGCCGGTGGCCTTTTCGAAGGCCGGTGCGACCTCCTCCATCAGCGCGCGTTTCCAGCCGCCCTGGTTTTCGCCGATGTAGACGAGTTTTTCGGGCTTGGTCTGGGCGTGCAGCATGCGCGGGGCTGCCAGCGGTGCGGCGGCGGCGGTGGCGAGCAGGGCACGGCGATTCAGGGTGGGCATGGGCGTTCTCCCCGAGTTTTGTTGTTATTTCAGCCTTTGACGGCGCCGGAGGACAGGCCGGCCACCAGATGACGTTGGGCGATGAAGGAGAAGATGATCACCGGCAGGATCACGAGCATGCCGGAGGCGGTGACACCGCCCCAGTCGACACCGGAGTCACCGGCCGAGAAGGTCATCATCTTCACCGGCAGGGTTTGGGTGGCGTTGTTGGTGAGCACGGCGGCGAACAGGAAATCGTTCCAGGCGAGCTGGAGGCTGAGGATGCTGGCGGCGACCATGCCGGGCTTGGCGAGCGGCAGCACGATCAGGCGGAAGGCGGTAAAGCGGTTGGCGCCATCGATCCAGGCGCTTTCCTCCAGTTCCGGTGGCAGGTCTTCGAAGAAGCCGCGCATGATCCAGACCACGAGGGGCAAGCTGAAGGTGGAGTAGGCGAGCACGACGGACAGGCGGGTGGTGGTGAGGCCGATCTTGCTGAACAGGACATACATCGGCACCAGGACGGCAATCGGCGGCAGCATGCGCATGACCAGCAGGGCGAAGAACAGGAACGAGCGGCCGCGGAACGGAAACCGGGCGAAGGCATAGGCCGCCGGCACGCCGACGCACAGCGACAGCCCGACCGCGCTGCCCGAGACGAGCAGGGTGTTGACGAAGGCCATCAGGAAATCGGAGCGGCCGAACACGTCGACATAGTTCTCGATGGTGGGCCACCACAGGAATAGCGGCGGATCGGCGAAGGTTTGCAGGCGCGTTTTGAACGACAGCCCGGCGACCCAGAGGAGGGGAAACAGGAACACCGCGGTAAGTGCGCTGAGCGCCACGTAGACCAGCGCGTGTTGCAGGCGCCGGGTGCGGCGCGATCCGACGACAGCGGCCATCAATTGGCATCCCGGCGGCGGATGACCGCGATGAAGAACAGGCAGATCAGCATCGACATCAACAGCATCATCCAGGATGCCGCGGCACCGAGGGCGAAGTCGAAGCGCACGAAGCTGGCGAGGTAGGTGAACATCGAGAGTACCATGGTGGCGTTGGCCGGGCCGCCGCCGGTCATGGCGTAGATGTTGTCGAAGGCGCGGAACTCGAAAATTGTGCGTAGCAGGAGGGCGACCAGCAGATAGGGCTTGAGCAGCGGCAGGGTGATGTGGATGAACATCTGCAGGCGGCTGGCGCCGTCGATGGCCGCCGCCTCGCGCGGTTCGGCGGGTAGCGAGCGCAGCCCGGCCAGCAGGATGAGGGCCACATAGGGCGTGCTTTGCCAGACATTGACCACCCAGACGGCGAACAGCGCGGTGTTGGGCTGGCCGAGCCAGATGATGCGCTCGCCCAGCCAGTAGTTGACGACGCCGAAGGTTGGGTCGAGCAGCAGCTTCCAGCATAGCGCGCCGACGATGGGGGTGATCATCATCGGGATGACCAGCGCGGTGCGGAAGGCGCGCATGTACGGCAGATCGATGTTGAGCAGCAGGGCGATGCCCAGGCCCATGGCGAGCTGGGCGGAAACGGCGGCCGCGGTGTAGCCGAAGGTGACGCCGAGGCTGCCGATGAACACCGGGTCGGCCAGCAGGTCCTCGTAGTTGTCCAGCCCGACGAAGGCGCCACCGAACAGCGCCTGATCGGGCGACCAGCCGGTGAAGCTGAGATACAGCGAGAACAGCAGCGGCAGGCCGAAGATGGCGGTCATGACGAGGAATGTAGGCACCACAGCGATGCCGACGAAGTAGCGTTCGAGCGAGAACGGCCGGCGGCGCGGCGGGGCGATCGCTGCGAGTGGCGGGTGGGCGAGGCTGGCGGTGGATTCCCCCATGGTCCCTCTTGCTTCTGCGTCAAGAACAGGTGGTTGGTAGAATTGCTGGTAGAATTGGGTATCTGGCGCGCCGCCGCCGGCCTGGCCGGTGCGACGGGTTAGACTTCGACGACGATGTAGTTTTCCTCCACGGCCACCGGGATCGTTTCGGCGATGTAGGGGCCTTTTACCAGATCGGTGCCGGCGGTGATTTCCACCGGGTATTGTTTGGCCTGGATGCGGTCGGGTTCGCACCAGGACTGGCCGGTGCGGATGTCGAACTCCCAGCCGTGCCAGGGGCAGCGGATGATCTCGCCGTGGCGCGACATGCGATACTCGCCCGGGGCGTCGGCGGTGACGGCCGAGGTCAGCAGGCCCTCGCACAGGCCGCCACCCTGGTGCGGGCAGCGGTTCAGCAGGCCGAAAAATTCGCCGCCGAGGTTGAACACGGCGATCGGGCGACCTTTCACGGTGAGCAGCTTGCGGCTGCCCGGCGGCAGATCGGTGACGGCGGCGACGATGTGCTTGCTCATGCGGCCCCTCCCCTGACACACGCTAGCCGTTCTGCCGCGGTAACGGCAAGCCGCATCAACGGACGTAGCGCCAGTCGAAGCGGTTGCTGTCGCCCTTGATGCGGCCGGCGGTGGGAGTGGGGAAGTGGATCGGCAGGATGATGGTGTCGGTGTCGGCGACCGAGGCGAGGAAGCTTCGGCGCGACTGGGCGGCCTGTTTGGCATCGGTGTCGAAGACGGTGGACCAGTCGGGTTCGCGGCATTGCAGGGCGTGGTGCATCATGTCGCCGGTGACGACCGCGCGCTGGCCCTTGGAGAAGATGTTGACACAGCAATGGCAGGGCGAGTGGCCCGGGGTGGGGGTGAGGGTGATGGTGTCGTCGAGCGCGTAGTCGTCGTCGACCAGCAGGGCCTGGCCGGCTTCCATGATCGGCAGGCAGTTCATGTTCCAGACCTGGCCGGGCGGGGCTTCGCCGCGGGCGGTGGCCTTTTCCCAATAGTCGTATTCGCGCTTGTGAAAGACATACTTGGCGTTGGGGAAGGTGGGCACCCAGCGACCGTTGCGCAGCACGGTGTTCCAGCCGCAATGGTCGATGTGCAGGTGGGTGCAGAAGACGTAGTCGATCGTGTCGAAGGACAGGCCGGCGGCGCGGAAGCCATCGAGCCAGGGGGTCTTGTCGAAATCCATCGGCGCCGGATAGCCCTTGTCCTCGCCGGTGCAGGTGTCGACCAGGATGGTGTGCTTGGGCGTGCGGACGACGAAAGTCTGGTAGGTGATGACCATCTGGCCGGTGGCGTGGTCGAACACCTCGGGTTCCATGGTCTTGAAATGCTCGGCGGCGATGGCCGGGTCGTAGGCAGGAAACATCGCCGCGGGCTTGCGCCAGGGGCCGTCGCGCTCGACGATGCTGGTGATGGTGACGTCGCCGATCTGAAGCTGCCGCATGTCGTGCCTCCCGCTGAGAGGAGAGCGTAGCAAGGTAGGGCAGGGGAAGGCGAGGGCTCTGCCCTCGACCCGTCGCTTCCGCTCAAGTGGCGGCCTTGCTTCCTCTCCCATGGCGCAGTGGTAGGGTGCGGGCATGGACGATGCCGACCTTGCCCTGATCATTGCGCTGGACTGTTCGGCGAGTGTGTCGCTGGAGAGTTTCGGGCTGATGGCGAGCGGCTGCGCGGCCGGGATGCGCGATGCTGCGGTGGTGGCGGGGCTGCTGGGCGGCAGTCTGGGGGCGAGCCTGTGCGCGCTGGTAATCTGGTCGGGGCCGGCGGCGCAGGAAGTGATGGTGGAATGGACGCGGCTGGACTCGCCGGCCGCATTGGCGGGGTTCGCGGACGAGGTGGAGAACGTGCCTCGCACGATCCGCGCCGGGGCGACGGCGATCGGTGAGGCGCTGGCGGCGTGCGAGGCGTTGCTGCTGGCGGCGCCGGCGGGGGCCGGGCGGGTGGTGATCGACATGGTCGGCGACGGCAGGTCGAACCAGGGCGTGCTGCCGCGCGTGGTGCGCGACCGGCTGGTGGCAGGCGGGGTGACGATCAACGGGCTATGCGTGCTGCACGACGAGCCCGACCTGCTGGCGCATTACCAGGCGGAGGTGATCGGCGGGCCAGGGTCGTTTGCCATGACCTGCGCGGATTTTTCCGCGTTCGAGGAGGCGATGCGGCAGAAATTGCGGCGCGAGATTATCGCGGCACAGCAGGGTGGAACGCTCGCCATGCGTATGGGGCCTACCAGAGCGTCTTGACGCCATAGCCCTCGAAGAGGCGATCGCTGGTGACGATGATGGCGCCCAGGCGTAGGGCTTGGGCGATCAGCATGCGGTCCGTCGGGTCCTTGTGGACAGGCGGCAGGATGTTGGCGCGCCCCGCGTCTTCCCAGGTGCGGGGGAGCAGCCGAAACCCCTCGTTGGCGAGGAAATTGGCGAGGCCGGTAGTGCCCCAATAGGCGGGCAACTTGCCGATCGGCGCCCTATACCAATCACTGTTTGGCATGACCCATGGACAATCGACGCCAGGACGTCGCCCTGGACCCACCAGGTCCCGCGCGCGCCTTCGCGCGACGGGCCAAGCCTCTGGACCTTGAATATACGAAACTACATGGGTTTCCAAAGGCCGTCGGCCTTTGGTGGGTCCAGGGCAA
>JBBQOT010000135.1:0-7163 GCA_038331165.1 Acetobacterales bacterium | reverse complement strand
CAGCGTCCGCCATCAGCGCCTTCGGCCAGGCGATGCGACGTTCCTCGGCCCTGGCGCGCATGACGTGGAGCATGAGGCGTTCGCGGCAGGATCCGTGACGAAGCCGTGCGCCGTTCCTGAGGTGCTGCCAACCGCTCCGCTTCGGCCAGGTAGTCGAGAAACTCGCGCGCATCGCGCGGCCGGTCGCGCACCACAGGGGCGGTGGCGGCGCGCACCATCTCCTCAAGCCAGCGACCGACACCGTTCATGGCGCCGGATAGGAGCAGGCCGTTCCCCTCGCGAAGCCGGTTTGGGAGCTCCAACGGGCCTGCTGCCGGCGGGCTGCCGGAAAGAAGGTGGTAGGCAATTGCGCCGAGAGAGAAGACATCGGCCTAAGCGTCACCACGGACGGTACCTGGCCGGGATTTCGCTTCGATGGGGATCAGGCCGACCGGCGAAAGGACCAGGGCATCGACCTCGTTGACCCGTCCCTCGTCGTCGATGAACTCGAAGTTCGACCAAGCGCGCCACGGTGCGTGATCCGGCAGATTATCGCGCAGAAAGTCGAGGGCGTCCCTCTCCCACTCAAAGGCCGACTGACTGACCGAGGTCCAGCGGGGAGCTTTCATCTCGTGCGGAACCCTCGAAGTTCGGTTGCGACTTAGCCGGGGAGGTAACGCGCTCTCGGGTGAGTCTGCACTCCGGCCACGTGAGTATGCGGCTACCCAGAGGCCCACGCAAAATCTGAGTCCGCTCGAAAACGTTCAGACGGATAGCCGTCGGAAGGGGCTCCTACTCTTTGCAGCACTTATGGCGTCCGTGGTGCGATCTGATCTAGCGGACGTCCGAAATTGGGAATGGGGGTAGAAAGAGGGGTAGAAAGCCACCATCAGAAAATAACATGAATATTTTGAATGTATTATACTAACCCTTATTAACAATGACCCATAGAAGCAAGGCAAGGCCAGGGCTCTGCCCTGGACCCGCCAAAGGCAGAGGGCCTTTGGAAACCCATCCATTTCAATGTCATGAGGTCCAGGGGCTCGGCCCCTAGTGGGGTTTGGGGCGAAGCCACATGCTTGGCTTCGATGAGTCATCCTTTACGCGACTTGGTATTATGTCGATCGCTGGCGGAGAGGGTGGGATTCGAACCCACGGTACGCGTAAACGTACAACGGTTTTCGAGACCGTCCCGATCGACCGCTCCGGCACCTCTCCTGACCTGCGGCGAGGCGCCGTTATAGGCAGGTGGGGTGGTCGCTGCAATGGGCTGGATTAGCCGCCCTTCTTGCGGTCGCCGTTGTGGCGCAGGAGGAATTCGCGGCCGAGCTTGACCATCGGCTGGCCGTCGTACGCGACGATGTCGGCGGTGGCGTAGGTCTCGCTCCAGGTGTCGGGGATGAAGCTGCCGGTGCCGACCACGTCGATGGGGGCGCGGCAATCGGCCATCACGCGGCATTTGTCCACGCCGAAGCCGGACGAGGCGACGATACGCACGGCGGGGAAGCCGGCCTGGTTCAGTGCCTCGCGCATGCGCCAGACGGCGGCGGCTGAGACGCCGGTGCCGACGAGGTAGCGCAACTCGGTGTCGCTGCGGTAGCGGCGGATGGCGCCGGGGGCGTGATGCTCCAGCACCGCGTAGCTTTCGGCGGGGTCGAGGCCTTCGAGGAAGCGGCCGCCATGGGTGTCGAGGCGGAGCTGGAGTTTGCCGGCGGCGGCCAAGGCGGGGAAGCGCTGGCAGACAGCGATTCCGTCGGTGATCTCGCGGCCGAAATAGTCGACCAGGACGGTGAGCGTTTCCTGCGGGAAGGTCTCGTGGAACATCTCAGCAGCGCGCACGGTGCTGCCGGCGTAGCCGATCAGGGCGTGCGGCATGGTACCGCTGCCGGCGCTGTTGCCGAACCAGTGGGCAGTGAAGTCGTTGGCGTTGCCGACGAAGCCCTTGGCACCCTCGGCTTGCGCGGCGCGGCTGCCGACCGATGCGGCGTAGGCCATCATTTCCTGCATCTCGGCGCCGGCGCAGTGGCGTGCTTCCATGGCCAGGAAGGCGACTTCGGGCAGGGCGAGGGCCATCTGGTAGGCGTTGTGGGCAGCGACGCAGGCCGAGCCGAGTTTCTGCAAGATCAGGGTTTCCAGGTCGGACAGCTGATGGAAGCTGCCGCTGAGGTAGACCAGCGGCTCGCCGGCGCCGGTCCAGGTGCCCTCGGGGTGGGTGACGTCGATATCGAAGCGGGTTGCCCGTGCGGCGGCGACCTCGGCCAGCCAGTCGAGCATCAGGCGGGGGGCCGAGATGACCGGGCGGCGCAGGAAAATGGCGTAGGTAACGCGCTTGTCGCCGAAGCGGGCGACAATTTCGCGGGTGCGGTTGAAGTAGACGTCGGTGCGCCCCTGGATGTCGTCGGCGAGGTTCGGCTTGGCGTGCATGGTCAATCGGCGGCGAGGGGGTGGGCGGCTGGGGTGATGCGGCGTTCCTTGAGTTCCTCGGCGACCAGGAAGGCGAGTTCGAGCGATTGGCTGGCGTTCAGGCGGGGGTCGCAGAACGTCTCGTAGCGGTGGCCGAGATCGGCGGCGGTGAGCTGGTGGGCGCCTCCGATGCATTCGGTGACCTCGCGGCCGGTCATTTCGACATGAACGCCGCCGGCCCAGGTTCCCTCGGCGGTGTGGACGTCGAAGAAGCCGCGCACCTCGGCCAGGATGGAGTCGAAGTTGCGGGTTTTGACCTTGTCCTCGGTGGAAATGGTGTTGCCGTGCATCGGGTCGCACAGCCACACGACCTTGCGGCCGGCGCGTTGCACGGCGCGGACCAGGGGGGGCAGCAGGGCTTCGACCTTGTCCGCACCCATGCGGCTGATCAGGGTGAGGCGGCCGGGCTCGTTGGCGGGGTTCAGTGCGTCGATCAGGCGCATCAGGTCGTCGGTGGTGGTGGTGGGGCCGACCTTGAGGCCGAGCGGGTTTTTCACGCCGCGGAGGAATTCGACATGCGCGCCGTCGGGCTGGCGGGTGCGGTCGCCGATCCAGAGGAAATGGGCGGAGCAGGCGTACCAGTCGCCGGAGGTGGAATCGATGCGGGTGAGCGCCTGTTCGTAGGGTAGCAGCAGGGCTTCGTGGCTGGTGTAGAAATCGGTTTCGCGGATTTGCGGGATGGCAGCGCTGGTCATGCCGCAGGCGGACATGAAGGCCAGGGTTTCGTCGATGCGGGCGGCGAGTTGCTGGTAGCGTTCGGCGAGAGGGGAGCGGGCGGCGAAGTCGAGGTTCCAGCGATGCACCTCGTGCAGGTCGGCGTAGCCGCCGGTGGCGAAGGCGCGCAGCAGGTTGAGCGTGCCGGCGGACTGGAAGTAGCCGGTTTCCATGCGGGCGGGGTCGGGGATGCGGTCAGTGGCGGTGAAATCGGGGCCGTTGATGATGTCGCCGCGATAGCTGGGCAGGGTATTGCCGCCCTGGGTTTCGTTGTCGGAGCTGCGCGGCTTGGCGAACTGGCCGGCCATGCGGCCCATTTTGACCACCGGCACGCCGGCGCCGAAGGTGAGAACGACGGCCATCTGGAGCAAAACGCGAAACGTGTCGCGGATGATGTTGGCGGTGAAGTCGCCGAAGGATTCGGCGCAGTCGCCGCCTTGCAGCACGAAAGCCTCGCCGTTGGCGACCTTGGCGAGCTGGGCCGTGAGGTTGCGGGCCTCGCCGGCGAAAACCAGCGGGGGGTAGCGGTGCAGCTTGGCTTCCATTGCCAGGAGTGCGGCCTGGTCGGGGTAGGTTGGTGACTGCTTGATCGGGCTGGCGCGCCAGGAGGCGGGGGTCCACTCGGACAATGATTGTATGTTGGTCATGCGCTCGCGCTCCCGCCACGGCCGCGTAGGGGCGACCGTTTTTCGTGACGGGAGTTATCCACATAAAGGCGGGGCTTGGCTACTGCGGGTGTATCGGGGGATATTTATTGCGATAACGGAATATTTAGAACGTGGGTGTGCGCCCTGCCTCACTCGTCGTGGCGGCGCCAGGCGCGGGCGGCGGCGAGGATGTTCCTTGGCAAGGGGCGGTCGCCCGGAGGCAGGGCGAAACGGGCGCGCCGCGGCGGGCGTGGGGGCTTGGGCGTGGCGGGCCGCTTCGGGCGCGGGGGGAGCTGGAGATACGCCGGGAGGGGGAGGCCATAGGCATGGCACAGCGGGCGCAACAGGCGGCCGGCCTGGGGGGCGGCCTGGACCAAAGCAAGGGTTTCCGGGCGGTCGAGGAACATCTCGACCTGTTGGAGAAACTGCGCGGTGGGCTGGGCGATGCGAACCAGCCACAAGCTGCGGCGCGGATAAGGCACGGACGGAGCAAGGCGCAGTGCGCGCGGGCGGCCGGGGCGGGGCTTGCCAGGCTTGGGGAGCTTGTTGGCGCGCCAAAGCTGGGCCAGCCGGTCGAGGCGAAACGCCATCCTGCCGAGGCGGGCATAAATCAAGGCGACAAGGCCACTGAGATGGTCCTGGCGCAGGGCGTGGTTTGCCAGGGCCGCGCGAATCCCCGAGAGGAGCGCGGCGAAGACCTGGGTCAGGGGTGTGTGGGCCGGGATCATTAACATTTAAGACATTATATATGACAACGCAACCGCTGCAAGGGAAATTTTGGGGCGGCGTGGGCGAAGGTTGAAGCCGCACCGCAGGGATCAACCAAGGGCGAAGCCCCATAGGTGCGAAGATAAGGCAAGCTGGGCTCTGCCCAGACCCGCCAGGGGCCAAGCCCCTGGACCTTATCCTTTTACGAAAAAACGTAAACTTTCAATAGGTTGACAACTTTGGAACTTCAAGAATTTCTTGGCTGGGCCAGTAGCCGCAGATTGATCCGTGGGTCCCCGTGGCGCGGCTTCGCGCCGCGACGGCGACGCCCTGGCTTTGCCTTGCTTGATTGGTGGCTTTTCAGGTCATTCGGAAACGCTCGGCGGCTTTGCTGGTGGTGTCGGCGACGCGGGCGCGGGTGCGCATGGTGACTCGGCTGGCCAGTTTTGATTTGAGCTGCACGGTGTCCAGCGCGGTCATGTCAGGCCAGCCGGGATTGCCAGGGGTTGTGCAGGGCGACACCCATAGGGGCGAAGTCGGCGACGTTGCGGGTGACGAGCGTCATGGCGTGCACCAAGGCTGTCGCGGCGATCATTGCATCGCGCTCGGGCCGCGGGTCGGGGACGTGCAGGGCGGCGCAGGCGCGGGCGGTATCAGTGTCGAAGGACAGGACGCGGCCGGCAAAGCCCTGGAGCACCTTGCGGTCCATCCAGTCGCGCAGGCGTCTGGCTTGCATCGGGTCGCGCCGATCCAGTTGCAGGATGCCGCGCTCGATCTCCAGGATCGTGACCACGGAGATGAACAACGAATCCGCCGGTTGCATGTTCGACCAGGCGAGAACGGCGGGTTCGGGCGCGCGGCGCCGAAGCTCCGACAGGATATTGGTGTCGAGCAGCAGGCTCACGTGAAATCGGCCGGCTTGAGGCGGATGTCGAGTTTTGGGGGATCGAAGTCGAAGTCGTCGCCATCGTCCATCCGCAGCACTTCATGGATGGTCGGCTTGCGCGTGGCCAGCCGGCGATATTCCTCGTGGCGCAGCAGGACGTAGGCGGGTTGGCCGGACTCGGTGATGATGACAGGGCCATCCGCCGCCGCCCGCTTGGCGCGGGCGATGTCGTGTTCGAAATCGGGACCGGCGAGGATGGTTTCAGTCATGGTGGTGGATACCATGGATGGGGATGGGGGTTCTACTCGGCGGCTTTGCTGGTGGTGTCGGCGACGCGGGCGCGGGTTCGCATGGTGACGAATTCTTCGGCGGCGGTGGGGTGGATGCCGACGGTTTGGTCGAAATCGGCTTTGGTGGCGCCGGCGTTGATGGCGATGGAGAGGCCTTGGATGATTTCGGGCGCGTCTTCGCCGAGCATGTGGGCGCCGAGGATTTTCTGCGTCGCCTGGTCGACGACGAGTTTCATGATGGTTTTGCGGGCGCGCTTGGACAGGGTGTGGCGCATGGGGGTGAATTTTTCTAGGTAGATGTCGGTGGGGCCGCGGGCGGCGGCTTCGGCTTCGGTGAGGCCGACGGTGGCGATGGGGGGGGACGAGAACACGGCGCTGGCTACGCGATTGAGGTTCCAGTGGCGGGGGCCGGGGCCGTACAGGCGGTCGGCCAGGGCGTGGCCCTCGGCGATGGCGACCGGGGTGAGGTTGATCCGGTGGGTGACGTCGCCGATGGCGTAGATGTGGGGCTGGCTGGTGGCGTTGGTGTCGTCAACCGGAATGGAGCCGTGGCCGCCGGTTTTGACGCCGGCGGCGGCGAGGCCGAGATCGTCGGTGTAGGGGGTGCGGCCGAGGGCGGAGAAGACCATGCCGGTTTCGATGGAATCGCCGTTGTCGAGCGTGACGCGGCGGGCGGTGCCGTCGGCCACGACACCGGCAATGGTGCGGCCGGGGTGTTGGGTGATGCCATGGCTGGTCATGGCTTCGGCGAGGCCCTGGCGCATGTCGTCGTCGAAGCCGCGCAGGGGCAGTGGGGCGCGGTAGACCAGTTCGACCTGGGCGCCGAGGCCCTGGAACAAGCCGGCGAATTCGACGGCGATATAGCCGCCGCCGTAGATGGTGATGTGGCTGGGCAGGCTCGGCATGTGGAACACGTCGTCGGAGACCACGGCCAGGTCGGCGCCGGGGAAGTCGGGCGTGCTGGGACGGCCGCCGACGGCGATGACGATATGCTTGGCGGTGACGCGCTTTCCGCCGACTTCGACGGTGTGCTGGTCGATGAAGCGGGCGCGGGCCTCGAAGGCGGTGCAATGGGCCATCAGGCGTTTGTAGATGCCGTTGAGGCGGGAAATCTCGGCGTCCTTAGCGGCGATGAACTTGGCCCAGTCGTGCTGGCCAGGCTCTGTGTTCCAGCCGAAACCGTGGCTGTCGATGACGGCGTTGCCGTATTCGCTGGCCATGACCATGAGCTTCTTGGGCACGCAGCCGACATTGACGCAGGTGCCGCCCCAGGCACTCTCCTCGGCGACAGCTACCTTGGCACCGTGGGACGCGGCCATGCGGGCGCAGCGGACACCGCCGGAGCCGCCGCCGATGACGAAGAGGTCGAAGTCGTAGGGCATTTTTTTGGTCTCCCAAGGGTGCAAGGCAAAGTGCCTGTCGATCCCGCTCGGCTCGGAGCGCGCCGTTGCGCGATGGCATCGCCCCAGGCCCCGT